>JBGSIG010000869.1:0-1890 GCA_041742655.1 Ferruginibacter sp.
TGTAACGCCTGCTATTGTTGAAGTAAAACCACCGGCTGCCTGGAACACCACCTGTTTGCCGAGTGCATCATTTGGATCTTTCCAGCCAAGAGCATTAGCCTGTGTTTGATTGATCACAATTTTAGAGGAATCGGTAAAAGCACCGGGCCGACTATAAAAAACACCGGCAGCCATCGGAATATTAAATGTGCCGGCATAATATTCATCAGTGGTTATCAATTGTGATGCGATAGCAGATGCAGAATCTGAACCAGCTTTATACAAAGCAGCACTACCCGAACTATTGCCATCAGGAACTTCAAACGACAGCGTTGCATTACTCACCTGCGGCATAGTTGTAAATTGCCTGCGGATGGATTCCATTTTTCTCACACCATCCGGGCTCCAGTCTCTTGGCAACTGTACAGAAACGACGTAGTCTTTATCAAAGCCAAGATCACTGTTAAAAAAAAGATTGACCTGCTTAGAAATTATTATAGCACCAATAAATACAACGGTTGCAGTTGCAAACTGCAATGCCACCAACGATTTGCGCAGCAACACTTTTTCGCCAACTGAACGAAGTTTCCCTTTTAATGAGTCAACTGATCTTAATGATGACAACACAAAGGCCGGATATATGCCTGCAATAAAACCTACCACAACAATCATCAGTAAAGGAAACGAAACAAAATATAGCGGAAAGTCTGAAATTGCCGGGATTTCCTTTCCCAGTACATTACTGAAAATTGGCCTTGCCAATACGGCAAAAATTATAGCCAGTATTGTTGCGAAACAAACAAGTATTACCGACTCTGTGAGAAACTGTGCGATGAGTTGCTTCTTTAAACCACCTAACACTTTACGTATGCCAATCTCTTTCATTCTTGTAGCAGAGCGGCTTACAGAAAGATTGATGAAATTAATAACGGCCATCAGTAATATAAAAAAAGCAATGCCTGAAAGTGCATATAACATTTTTGATACAATGTTATTATTGGCAGAAAGATAATATTCTTTTAATGGAACCAGGTAAGGCTTCATATTTGCGGCGACCTGCGGTTGTGCATTTGCATTCACCAAATACTGCATGGGCTTTTCAAGATATTTCGGCGTAACCCCTTTTTGTAATTCTACATAGCTGACTATATATTGATTTTGCCATGCTTCTATTACCCGGCCGAAATAATTGATATTTTGTGAAGCAATATAAAACTGGTTATTATTGCCATCATTAAGAAAGGTGACGGAGTTTTTTGCCGGCATTTTCATAACGCCTGTTATTAAAAATTCATGCTTTGAACCGGCGAAATTTTCTATAGTTAATGTTTGCCCCACCACATCTCTCTTTCTAAAATATTTGAGGGCTTTTTCTTCTGTTATCACAACAGAGAAAGGCCCTTCAAAAGCTGTTGCAGGGTTGCCATACAGTAAAGTAAACCCATACATGCTGAGCATAGTACTGTCGCAAATTTGTATACCTTCCCTGAAACTTTTATCGCCTTTTGAAACGTTGGAAGTAACACCATCCCAACGGTAGTAATTGGCCACAAGGTCAGGATGCTTTTCTTTTAATTGCTTTGCCAGCGGCCCAAGTGACGTTAACTCAATTCCCTGGTTGGGGTCTTTCCATTTACTTTGTATGATGTACTGGCTATCTGCATTTTTCAGGTTGCGGTTAACCTGCAGTTCGCTCCACACATACGATGCAATGATGAGTGTAAAAGCAATACCTGCTGCAAGCCCGATAATATTTACAAAAGAATAAAAACTGCTCTTGATAATATTGCGCCAGGCAATTTTGAAATAGTTTTTTATCATGTCATTAAGTAATAAGTTTTAAGTTTATTTTGAATCGCTCATTCACAATTCACCATTGCCCTCCCGATAGCTATCGGGACACCATCTCAC
>JBGSIG010000870.1:0-6282 GCA_041742655.1 Ferruginibacter sp.
TGCTCACTGAAATAATATGGTAATTTGTAATTAACATCATTGGAATTAAGATCGACAAAATAAAAATAATTGAATTGCCAGTTGGGATTTGCAATGAGACCATCATAAGTGAAAGTAACACTGCATATAGCCTGATGATCGTTTTTGTAAACTACAGACTTAATATCATTGCCCTGCCAAATAACCTGGTAGTTCATTCCAATGTTCTGCTTCCCCACATTTACAAGTTTTCCCTGGTTGTATATATACTCACGTTTTGAATCATAAATCCAGGTACTTGCATCTTTAGTGTAATATCTTAACTCAATTACCTGCCCAAAATTATCATACACCAATTCATAGCGCCTATACGGATTCAGTAAAGGTTCTTCCTTTCTAAGCAACCTGTTGGCATTATTAAAAAATAACGTATAGCCATAACCATCGTTTATAATGACCGTGGTATCACCTGAAGGATAAGTTAGAGGGCTTTTAATACCACCGTTGCTCGCCATCATTGAAATACGGCAAACTGGTTGATTAACCTCTTTTTTACAAGAAAACATTAATGGCACCAGTATAATTAAAAGAGATTTTTTCATCGGATCGAAGGCAATAGCAAACAAGATTTGGAGGTGATCATTTTTAAAATTGTTTAAATTATTAGCAAAAAAAAAATGTCAAACCGCTGTGCGGTCGTTTTTATTTTAGCTTCTTTTTATGAACTAATATTTCTTGTATTTATTATTCGAAAAATTGCAATTGCTACAAATAATAATATGCCGATATAAGTCCAGATTTTTTGTCTTGAAAACTGGGTAGTCTGGTCAACATACTCACCTGGCTTGTACAGTAGTACGAATTTCAGCCTGTTCCAATCCCATAACAACAGGTATATGTTGGCAAGAAGCATTAGAGCGGAGGTAACTAAAATCACTGAAGATTCAAAAGATGTAGTGATAATAAAAATACTAAGAATGATTGGAAAATACACAACGGCCCCCAGCGTGCTGAAAACCTGGGACATTATTAGGAACCCTGCAATAAGCTGCCCCCACCCAATAAAGCTCCAATAAAACCCAGAGCGATACATGGATTCCAATAAATGAGCTAACGAATGGATAGGTGCATTCTCGCCAGATTTTGGTGTAAATCTTATTCCCATAATTTTAAAAATACTTGCCCAAACAAAAGCTATACCAAGCAGGTATCGAACTAAAATTGTAAAAATTTGGAAGAGCTTATGCATCTTCAATTGAAAAATAAATTTTTCCATTGTCTCTGTTATGAAGTCCCGGCGGGGTTTTCGCCTTAAAAAATTATTTAATTGTAACAACTGATATCGGCGAAACCCCGATGTGTAATACTATTAGAATCAAATGCAATCACTCTTCGAGGTAAAAGTAACACTAAAGGCCCATTTAATGTATTGGAGAAAAATGTCTCACCAATTGTATCTCATAAAATGAGGCACTGCGGATTGTGCTGCGAAAATTCCGTCGGGACACAAGTCTAAATCTCTGCTACGGGCTTAAAATCAAACTCCTTTTCAATTAGTTTCAAAATTGTTTCTAAGGTATTTGCTTCTTTAATATAACTTTTTTTTGTTCTTGGCTGTAAGTAGGTATATATCCTGTAGTATTTTTTAGTTGATATTTCAACGTCTATTGACATTCCATCACTTGCTGGGTTATAGTCTGGTATATCACCAAAATCAGGCAATGTTATAACATCCAATTCGAATATTTTTTTTGTAAACAAATCCCAGCCAGACTTCGGATAAAGGTTACTTTTTTCACCAATTTTATTGTAAACTTTTCCATTTTCAAGATAGCTTACAATTTTAATGTATTCCCCAACCCAGCCATCGCAGTGTTTCCGGATTTCTATAACATCTTTCACATCGGTTGCATAGTCATACCATACTCTTATTGCTATGGAATCGTAACCACCTTTATAATTCATCAAGCCTGTTCCCTCAAGGTCCAACTGAATATATTTAAATGTAGGATTTACCCTATTCCCTTTGCTCAATACGTTTATCATTTTAATCGAAGGGGAATCTAAGTTTAATGCAGTATCGCAAACAGCCTTGATTGCTTGCCGGTTGGTATTCTCAAAATTTGAGCAACTTATCAAACAGATCACTGAAAAACAGAGTGCGTAATTTTTTATTTTGTTTGCGTAATTCATAACTATTTAATGGTATCCAATCTATAAAGTGAATGTAGTAAAGTAAGTAGAGTTAAAAATATATTTTTTTGGTACCCGATGTTTGGGCTCTTTTACACGTCGGGGTTTCGCAAAAGCTTCTTTTTATGATTTGAAGATTGTGCAGCGAAAACCCCGCCCGGACACAAGTTTCAAAAACTTCGAAAGTCGGTGTTAGTGTAGGTCACTTCTACTCCCTAAGGCGGCGGCGATGCGGATTAACCCCTATGTCCGCTTTTGCACACCAACTGTCCGTTTTCGCACACTTTTTTTACTTTGTAATACTGAAATCCTTACCTGGTAAGGCTTTTTGCTTTGGCATAGTGATTGTCAAATTTTAGCTGCAAACGCCACGCAGGTTGTTTTTTACAGCATACCTATCTGGCCCTTTTCAAAAAATCCCTTCAATAGAATGCTAAAAAACTATATAAAAACCGCCTGGAGAAACCTTGTACGCAACAAGGCGTTTTCGCTTACCAACCTGCTTGGCTTAACCATTGGCCTTACCTGTACGATGCTTATTCTATTGTGGGTGCAGGATGAACTTGGCTACGATGAGTTTCATGCAAATTATGACAATACCTATCAGGTAATAGCCAACCGCGATTTCAAGAACCAGGTATTTACTGACCGTAATATGGTAATGCCATTGGCCGGAGCATTGGAAAACAGTTCGCCCCAAATAAAACACGCCGTGGTTACCACGCACCAACAACCTCACATACTTCAATACGGTGATGCTAAATTGAAGAAGGATGGCTATACAGTAAGCGAACATTTTTTTAACGTGTTTTCGTGGAAGTTCGTGAAGGGTAGCGCAGCAACAGCGCTGCCCGACGCATATTCAATTGTACTGACTGAATCTGCCGCAAAAGCCTTATTTGGTAACGACGACCCCATCAATAAAGTAGTGCGAATAGATAATAAATATGATTCGAAAATTACTGCAGTTATTGAAGATGTTCCCGGAAATTCTACTTTTCAATTCGACTACATTAACCTGTTTAATTATTTAGGAGATGATGAAAAGCGGTCTATGAATGAATGGACAAATTCATCTTGGAATGTTTTTATACAAACTGTTCCAGGAGCTGATATTAAACAATTAAATAAAAATATAAACCGCATAAAAAAGGAACACGATACCAAGGATGCCATTAGTGATTATTTTATGTTTCCCATGAAAAAATGGCGGTTGTATAGCGACTTTAATAATGGTATAAATACCGGTGGCATGATTGAGTATGTGCGGTTGTTTTCAATAATTGCTGTGATAATATTGTTAATTGCCTGCATCAACTTTATGAATCTCTCCACTGCAAGGTCAGAGAAAAGAGCTAAGGAAGTTGGCATAAGAAAAACACTGGGCTCCAATAAAACGCAACTTATTTTACAATTTTTTATTGAATCTATGATACTAACGCTGATTGCTTTTGCATTGGCTGTGCTGGCGGTATTTGTGTTACTTCCTTCGTTTAATTTATTGGTAGATAAAAAGCTTTCCTTAAATATTACGCAACCATTATTTTGGTTGGCCTCAATAATAATTTTATTATTTACCGGACTTGTTGCGGGCAGTTATCCTGCACTCTATCTATCCTCTTTTAATCCTGTAAAAGTGTTGAAGGGAACATTTGTTAGTAGAAAGAAAATTGTATTACCCCGCCATGTTTTGGTGGTTGCACAATTTGTAATTTCAATTTTACTTATATCGGCCACCATTATAGTTTACCAGCAAATTAACCATGTTAAAAACCGCGATATTGGCTACGATCCTAACAACCTTATCATGGTACCGTCATCGCCTGACACTGATAAAACTTATGCGGCACTCAAGCAAGACTTGCTAAGTACGGGGCTCGTAACCGGTGTTACACGCACGTCTTCGCCGATTACAGATATTTGGTGGAATTCGGGTGCGCCGGACTACGAAGGAAAGCCTGCTAACGCAGATGTGATTATGGGCGGTTTGGAAATTGACGCAGACTTTACAAAAACCATGGGCGTAAAAATGTTGCAGGGAAGAAATTTTTCGGGCACTCCGGCTGATTCTACCTCAATGATTTTTAATGAAGCCGCGGTAAAGGCTATGGGGTTAAAAAATCCAATAGGCATGCAAATGCGCTATGGTAGAAACTATACGGTGATAGGGGTATCAAATAATATCCTGATGGGCTCGCCTTTTGAACCTGCCTATCCAATGATGATGTTTTACAACGGCTCTAACTCCAGTATTGTTTCTATGCGGTTAATAGATAAAGCACAACCACAGCTTGCACTAAAATCGATGGAGGGAATTTTTAAAAAGTACAATCCGCAACAGCCTTTCGAATACCAGTTTGTTGACCAGGAATTTCAAAAGAAATTTTTAACGGAGGAACTGATTGGCAAACTCACTAATATTTTTGCGGGCCTCGCTATTTTTATTTGTTGTTTGGGCCTGGCTGGCCTCGCTTCCTTCACTATAGAAAAACGCTTCCGCGAAATTGGTGTTAGAAAAGTGTTGGGCGCTACGGTGCAACAGTTGATCATGCTAATTTCAAAAGAATTTTTAAGGTTGGTGTTGATAGCCTTTGTAATAGCCGTTCCATTAACCTGGTGGGCCATGAGTACTTGGCTAACAAAATACGACTACCGGGTACAAATAAGCATCTGGCTTTTTGCGGGGGTAGGGGCCATTATATTATTGCTTACATTGACGGTTGTTGGTTTGAATACAATAAAAGCAGCGATGGCGAATCCGACGAAGAGTTTGAGGACGGAGTGACGGCCCCCTCTAACTTCCCCGATGGGGGAGGACTAAAACGCATAACTTTTGAACTTGAGCTTTACTTTTTGAAGAAGACTGGTTGAATTGTTGGATTGTTATACTAATTGGAAGCGCCGATTTTGCTCAAGAATATTTTTAGAAAAAAGAGGGCTTTCCGAAATGTGTTGATTAAAGATATTGAAGTAGATGTGGAAGATTAATTGTTTATTAAGGGTATTCTGCGCCGCCTCTTCTCCTGCTGAGCGTAGCCGAAGTAAGGAGAAGAGGAAGGGTGATGAGGTAAAAAATCATGACAACAAACCTATTCTAAATAATAAATGCAGACATTTTTAAAAATATCACTGCGTCACCTTTGGAAAAGCAGGCTTTATTCTGCAATTAATATTATAGGGTTGGCCGCAGCAATTACCTGTATGCTACTTGCTGTGTTGTATTGGAAAGATGAACAAAGTTTTGATAGCTTTCACAAAAACAACCCCAACCTGTATAGGGTTACATCTACACTTGTTGAAAACAAAGGCGATAATGCGATAACCGTTGGCGGTACAGGACAAGTGCAGGGCCCTGCGTTTAAAGAGGCGGTACCAGAAGTAAAGAGTTACGTTCGTATTTTGGGTGGAGATATTTACAGCGATGTTACTGCAGGCGATAAATCATTACACCTGCAGCCTTTGTTTGTGGATGATAATTTTTTCGATGTCTTTACTTTCAGGCTCTTGCGTGGTAACCCTAACGCAGTTTTGAATAATATTGCTTCGGTGGTAATTACCGAAACTACAGCAAGGAATTTTTTCAACAGTATTGACGTGGTGGGCAAAACATTAAAGGTAGATGCTGATCCTTCTTTTAAAAGGCTTGGCAAAAGTTTAATTATTTCAGGTGTCGTGCAGGATCCGCCTGCAAATTCATCGCTTCAGTTTGATGCATTGTTTACCTTTAAATTCCTGCAACTTTCTTTTGAAGATAACAATTGGTTAAATGCCTACCTCGGAACTTTTGTGGTATTGAATTCGGGTGCTTCTACATATTTGACGCAGCAAAAATTCAATAGTGTATATGCCTTGCATGCAAAAGAGCAATTAGCTGAAAATTTTAAAAACTATGGTTACGATCCTACAATAAGTTATGGGTTGCAGCCAATGACGGATATACATCTTAATTCTTTAGCCGGCGGAAACGGCAATGCCGAGGGTGGTGTTATCAATGGCAGCAATCCATTGTATTCATATATGTTTATGGGTATTGCCTTGTTTATTTTATTGATGGCAACCATCAATTTTATTAATATCAGTATTGCCAATTCTTTAAAGCGGGCTAAAGAA
>JBGSIG010000871.1:0-2063 GCA_041742655.1 Ferruginibacter sp.
AGGAAACAATCTATCATTTATTAAGTGAAATAAAGGATAAGCTCACCGATCTTAAACTGCAACTGGCAGGGATGAAGGAAAGGCTGCATGTAGAATTTAAGATAGACCTTGACGCCATCATTGATGAACCACGTACAGGCGATGTGCCGTTGGAAGACCTGCAGGAAAAGAATGACCGCATGCGCAAACGCCTTGAAAATATCGGCGAAATAAACCCGACAGCGATTGAGGCATACACCGAAATGAAGAAGCGCTATGAGTTTATCATGGAGCAAAAAAATGATTTGGTAACGGCTAAGGATAGCCTGATGCAAACCATCCAGGAAGTAGAAGCAACAGCCAACCAGCAGTTCCTGGATACCTTTAACAAAGTGCGGGAAAATTTCCAGAAAGTTTTCCAGGCATTGTTTACAGAAGATGACACGGCAGATATGGTTTTGGTTGACCCGACCAATTTAGCAGATACCGGAATTGATATTGTTGCCAAACCAAAAGGGAAACGTCCATCATCAATCGGCCAGTTAAGTGGTGGTGAAAAAACATTGACCGCAACAGCATTGTTGTTTGCGATCTATTTAATTAAGCCAGCGCCGTTCTGTATTTTGGATGAGGTGGATGCGCCGTTGGATGATGCCAACGTGGGCAAGTTTACCAAGATGATCAAACAATTTAGTGAGAATAGCCAGTTCATTATTGTAACGCATAACAAACAAACCATGAGTGCGGTAGATGTTATTTATGGTGTTACTATGCAGGAGCCGGGTGTAAGTAAATTGGTACCGGTGGATTTTAGGTCGTTGAATTAGTAGCACGATCCGATAGCTATCGGATTTTTAAGACACGTTCCGATTGCTATCGGAATACACGAATTGAAATTCAGCCCGGCGATTGCCGGGTTTTTTATTGGTCATCTTTTATGGGAACTATTGTAGAATTTTCGCCCCGGGTACATTTTCTTTAATGCGAGGTCTCTTTGTTTGTCACGGTATTTGCGAAATGGCAGGAACATTGCGTTTGTCGTGTGGACTTATTTATTTAAAAACCTTAAAACAAATATTATGGAAGCGCAAGCAATTATCATCACATTAATTTTAGGAGCCATAGCCGGTTGGCTGGGCGGGCAATTATTTAAAGGCAGCGGCCTTGGATTGATTGGAAATATTGTAGTAGGTATTTTGGGCGGGTTTATTGGATACTGGTTATTTGGTCTGCTGGGTATTAGCCTTGGTGGCGGTGTATTGGGATATATTTTAACTGCCGGAATTGGCGCCTGTATTTTACTGGCCATTCTAAATCTTATAATTCCACGAAGCAGATAACGCTGTTGCAAAAAATTATTTTATAGGATACCTCCGTAAACGGGTATCCTTTTTTGTGTTTAAAAGTTTTAATTTCATGTAAATATTTGTTATGACTAATACAGAAATAATCAAGCAAAAAATAATAAACCTGGTAATGGCGATGGACAATGAACCAGCATTGGAAGTGCTGCATAATGTGATACAGAAATTTGCCAATCCTTCTTCAGTAATAGAAGATGAATTGACTGACGAGGAATGGTCGGAGATTGAAAATGATATGAAGGAAATTGAAGAAGAAGAAACAGACAGGCAGCAACAAATTGTTGAGCATTTAAAGCAGTGGAAAAGCGGTAAGTAAATTTAATATGGCCGTTAAGTCTTTTAGACGTTTTTTAAAATAATATCGATAAGCGAGCATTAAAAAACTAATACCGTCTAAACGACTTAACGGCAAAAAATAGAACGTCTTGCCGTCTTACCGGCAAAAGAGAGTTGTAATTGCACTCGTTATTGTATTTTTGAAACATGTCTGCAGAAAAAATTTTAAGTGATTGGAATAAGAAACTCTTTAAACCGGTATACTGGCTGGAAGGAGAGGAGGATTATTACATAGATAAAGTAATGAATTTTGCCGAGCATAGCATATTGCCGGAGAGTGAGGCGGGTTTTAACCTGAGTATTTTTTATGGCAAAGATGCCAACTGGAGCGACGTGGTAAATGCCTGTATGCGCTACCCGATGTTTGCTGAAAAACAGGTTGTG
>JBGSIG010000872.1:0-5584 GCA_041742655.1 Ferruginibacter sp.
AATAGGTTTAACGGAAACTTGTTACATACTTTAACCGTTATCTACCTTCTACATAATCCCTCATATAGCTAAACGGCTTATTCAATAAACCATCTTTTATAATCGTAGCTCTGTCAATCGCTTGACTTCCTCCTGTCCTGATATCATCCAATACAAATTTTATTAATTGTTCCCCAAAATAGCGGCTGGCATCCCGGGGTAATTCATTCGGTAAATTGCCTACTGCCATTACATCTACCGAGTTTGGCAAGTAAGGCGCTGTGCGCTCAAATGTATTTTTATCAACTCCGTAAATGGGATCATCAATGGTACTGTCGCCTAAATTGCAGGGCACTGATCCAAACGGATCATCGGTAATATCTGCAATGGTGGTAACATGAAAACTTTCTTTCGACATATCTTCCAGCTCAAATAAACGGGGCACATTTTTGTTCCAGTAAATGCCGTTTAGTAAAATATCTGTTTCGGCAATATAGTCTGTAAAATTACAATTGTAATTTTCGGGATGTTCGTGAAAATCATCCCGGTTATACTTACCGCTTTTTTTTTGTGTATACAAATCGGACCCTTTAAGATGAACGTACACCGGGTAAGTAAATTTTTTTTCAAGATATTCCTCAGGCTCAGCTTCGTGTATGCCAAGCAGGTTCATAATTTCCAACACCCCATGCGCTACACGGCCGCTACCGGTAACAGCAATTTTCACGAGTGGTACTTTTAACCCAAAATAAGTATGCACCAATTTTTGAAAACTGTTAACCGTACCAACCCTTTGCAACTGAAATTTTCGGGTGCGGTTTCCATAGGCCATCATGCCCTTGTGTGCACCTACTATACCTGCAAAAAAACCAAAGCCAATTATTCTTGTACCGTCGTCATGCTCCAGGCACTCATAGTCAATAAGGGTAATATTTTTCTTAATTATTTCCTGTATTAATTGTTGATTGTGGGGTTGTAATTTTTTGGTGTGCGAAAAAAACAGGTAGGTTTTATCTTTTATGAGCATAGCAACAGGTACTTCCTTTATGCCCAGCAATACATCGCAATGGCTCATATCTTCCTGCACCTGTAAACCTGCCATAGCATATTCTTTATCGCTATAGCAGCGGGTGCTGCTGTGCTGAACAGTTATTTCTATGTCAGCGAAATTTTTTTGCAGCCATTTACATTGAGCCGGGGTAAGCGCCACACGATTATCTGTAGGCAATTTCCCTTCCCGTATTAAACCAATTTTTAGCATCTGTACAACAGTTTGAACTTGTAAGTTATTATTAATGGCAATATAGTTTCTATTATGATAGAATCTTTCTTCAATCGGCATTGTCCACATAAAACAAATAAGACGTTAAGACGGGTAAGTAAAAAAGAAATAAAACGGCCTCAAGGCAAAGTGACCTCACCGCCCTCACTCCCGATTTCATCGGGATCTTCGACGAAGGAGAGGGAGCAAGATTTCGTTTGCGCAAAATTGTATTCTTTTTTTTCTAAAATCCTGTCAAACGTTGTTTTTAAAAATGCATAAATATCTTAACGGAAAAAATAAAAAACGTCTAAACGGTTGACAGCAAAAAATATCCCAATTTAGAATTATTTGGAAGTTGCCTTTTGAAACTTGAAATTTGCCGAATGAATTATTTCGAACTGTTTGAAATTCCCTTAAGTTTAAACGTTGATAAAAGCAAGCTGGCAAAAAAGTACTTCGAGCTACAAAAACAATATCATCCTGATTTTTACACGCAGTCTGACGAAGCCGAGCAACAGGAAGTACTTGAAAAATCATCCGCTATTAATAAGGGCCTGAAAATTTTTCAAAATAAAGACAGTACTATTAAATATGTTTTACAGTTAAAAGGCTTGCTGGAAGAAGACGAGAAATATCCTTTGCCACCTGATTTTTTAATGGAAGTAATGGAGTTGAATGAAAACCTTGGACCGGATTCCATCACCGCAATCGCTGCTTTTGAAGACGATATCTACTCGTCGGTTCACACAATTATTGAGCAATATGATGATGCTACTGTGTCTGAAGCAGATCTATTAAAAGTAAAAGAATATTATTTTAAGAAAAAATACCTGCAACGTATTTTGGACAGATTGGATGATTAACGTAATATTGCAGCCCTCCCGATAGCTATCGGGATAGAGTTGCCCATGTGGCGGAATTGGTAGACGCAGCAGACTCAAAATCTGCCATTCGCAAGGGTGTGAAGGTTCGATTCCTTTCGTGGGCACCAAAAGCAAAACAAAGGTTTTGCTTTTTTTATATTTTAAGAAATGACTCCTTAGCTCAGCTGGTTAGAGCTACTGACTCTTAATCAGTAGGTCCAGGGTTCGAGTCCCTGAGGGGTCACTCAATCACCTTTTTTAAGGTGGTTTTTTTATGCAGTCTGTCACAGAACATTGCATCAATAAATAATGCCCTGGATTTTGTTCTAAAACAAAATCATATATTACACTAAAACTTAACAGCATCAAAACAAACTAATTCGTTCAATTAATCTGTTGAGGCACAGGCAACCACATTGGTAAATTTTTTTATTAAACTCATTCGCAGCTTTACGGGTGCTTGCGGTTGAAAGAACATTTTACCTTACTTTACAAACCATCAGTATGGTCAATTCTATCTTTCCATTTGACTCTAAGATAACCTACGATCAACGAAAAAAAACGATGATGCAGGAGCCCCGGCTTATATGGCTCACGGGCCTTTCTGGTGCGGGTAAAACAACAATAGGGCTGCGACTGGAACACTACTTTTTTTACAAAGGTTTTAAAATTTTTATGCTTGATGGCGATAACATTCGCACCGGGCTCTGTAATGATTTAGGGTTTTTAGAAGAAGACCGTAAGGAAAATATGCGCAGGGTTGCTGAAACAGCCCGGCTGATGCTGGATGCGGGGTTGGTAGTTATCTGTGCTTTCATCTCGCCCAATATAACAGACCGGTTGGCCATTAAAAATATTGTAGGCAAAGAACGCTTTACAGAAGTATATGTAAAGTGCGCAGTGGAAGTATGCGAGGGCCGTGATGTAAAAGGTTTATATGCCAAAGCAAGAAAAGGCATCATCCCTAATTTTACTGGCATAAGCGCTCCTTACGACCAGCCTGTTGCGCCTGATATTGAACTATCGACAGCGGACGAAACAGTGGAAGAATCAGTTGATAAGCTTATCAATTTTGTTGAGCCCCTCATCAGCATCTTTTCTTAAATTAAATTCAAATAGCCAATTATATGATCGATATAGCAAGCTTGCTGAGCCTTTCGAAAGAAGCTGCACTAAAAGCCGGCGCTGCGATTTTGGAAATTTATGCCTCCGGCGATTTTGGTATGGAAATTAAAAGCGACAACTCGCCGCTCACCCTGGCTGACAAAGCAGCACACAAAATAATTGTATCGTATTTAGAAAATACCGGCTTACCAATTTTATCGGAAGAAGGCAGTTCAACTGGCTATGAGGAGCGAAAAACCTGGGAGTATTACTGGCTTATTGATCCATTGGACGGCACCAAAGAATTTATAAAAAGAACCGGCGAGTTTACAGTGAATATTACCCTCATACATTTCGACACACCGGTTGCCGGTGTTATTTATGCTCCTTATATCGATGTGCTTTATTACGGCGCAAATGAAACTGGTGCTTATAAAATTGAAAAGAATAAACAAATTCAATTACCCTTCATCTACAAAAAAAGAACGCTCGAAGAATTGGCAAACCGTCAGCAAATAACCATCGTCGCTTCTAAATCGCACATGAACGAGGAGACGAGTGATTTCATAAAGCAGTTTAAAAATGCAACACTTTGCTCCATGGGCAGTTCGCTAAAGTTGATGTTGCTGGCAGAAGGCACTGCCGACATTTACCCAAGATTGGCCCCAACAATGGAATGGGATATAGCTGCAGGCCATGCTATTTTGCGTTCATTAAATATCAGCGTGTACCAAACAGATTTACAAACAGCACTCGTTTATAATAAAGAAAATTTATTGAACCCATCTTTTATTGCGTTCTAAAAAGCTGGATGATTTGCGAATCTTTAGTACCGCAGGGCGGCAGGACTAACTCCTGCGCCAGTTGAGTTACCAGTTTTTGTTTTAACACTTTTTGGTAGTACAATAAGTAACAGCAAATACATATATTCGTTTAAAAATACTTACTGTAAAGACTTGCGTAAATGAGCGAGTTGGGCGTCATGCAATTGGACACTCCGATTCCTTAGATACTTTCTGTAAAAGGCATTGAAAATGAACAGTTTAAAAAATTAAAAATTGATTACTTTTGTAGCTAATGATATTAGTAAATAGAAATATTGACAGCCTAAGAAGTCTATCAGAAATCTTCACTACATCTAACTTCAATAAAGTTGTAAGACAGAAAGATTATAAACTGACTGAAAAAAAATTAAGAAAGCATTTTTCAACTGAAAGAATTAATACTACCTACAAAAAAATTTTAGGAAGCCTCTATTTAGACCTGCAAAGTGAATATCGAAGTGAATACTTTTATAAAAACAACCTATTAAATAGATTCTTGTTGAAACAATATAGTTTGTCGACAACTTCTGTTTTTAATGAATTTAAAATCGGTAATTCTATTGCTGACTTTGTTCTATTAAATGGCAGTGCAAGAATTTTTGAAATAAAAACTGACTTAGATGGACTAGAAAAACTTGAAAAACAGCTTAATGATTATAAGCAGTTTGCAGATTTAGTATATATTGTAACTAGCTCCAAATACATAGATAAACTATTACTTAATTACTCAAACTCCACAATTGGCATAATTGAATTTACGCAACGAAATACTTTTAAGGAACACAAAAAAGCAGAAAGCAACAGTAACTTTTTTAATCACTTGACTTTATTTAAATCTTTAAGAAAAGCTGAATATTTAGACATTGTAAAAAGTCACTTTGGTTATATTCCCGAAGTACCAAATACAAAGATTTTTAGAGCTTGTTTCGAATTGATTTCCTCAATCGACGTAATAGAATTTCAAATATTAACTTTTAACAAGCTCAAAAAAAGAAAAATTAAATGCCCCGATTTATTGGAATCAGAAAAAACCCCCTTCGAGCTAAAGCAAATTTGCTACACACTTGATTTCTCTGAGCAAGAGTATAATTCGTTATATACATTCCTTAACAAAACTATCTAAATGTATTTCCCTTATTTACGTGGCAAACAGTTTGAACTTATTGCTTTAAGAGAAGCTAGTGGCTTGTTAGCAAAATACAAAACGAAAGTATCACCAATTATAGAACCTGTAAAAGATTCGACAACTTTTAAAAAAACCATTACTGATTTAAAAAACAAAAAAATAAATTTTACAGTTATCATTAACCCTAAGGTTGGCGACCTACAGGGATCTACTTCTACTATTCTCACAATATTAAGTAAGGAATTGACCGGATATAAAAATTTTCAACTTGGCATAATTTTATCGGGCAAGGAAAATCACAAAAATTTAATTACGACTTTAAAAAAATTCGATTCTATTCTGCACGGATTAACGCTAATTCACAATGTGACATATGACAATATAGATGATATAGTTAGTGATTACAGTTCCGCTATCCCTGTTA
>JBGSIG010000873.1:0-6052 GCA_041742655.1 Ferruginibacter sp.
AATTCCGTTGATTTCTTCCACACAAAAGCAGACACAGAAAAATAATTATGGTATTCGTCCGCATTTTTGGGCGAGTGGTTGATACTGTTAGTTAGCAGTTTCACAATAAATGCTGTATCTTTTTGTTGTCCCATTTTATCGGGAATACGACCTACTACCCTTGACGGACCAGTAAAATTATTTATGTTGGCACTGTACGGCGTATCGCACGCATAAGGCAAATCGGACGGCACATTTAAATCATCATCTTCGGCCGGGTTATCAATTTCCTGAAAGGGTATTACATCAGGTGCTCCTAAAATGACAATATAGGCAGGAACATATTTTTTATACAAGTCATCTATTACCCGTTTGTATTCCCTTTCTGAATCATTTTTTATTTTTCTCACGCCGGAACTTTTCAAAGACACACCATCATCAACGTAAACAATCTTTACATCAAGGCCCCTTTTTTTATCGGCTACCCGCATTTTTTTTAATGTATCGCCGATGATTGAAAAATTTTTTCCGTACTTCCATTGAAGTTTGCTCTTGTTACTTACAACTAATTTTACTGCTTCCATGATAGTTCTTTTATAAAAAATTAAAACTTGTTTGCCATTAAATATTTTTTCAGTGTAACAGAAGCGCCGGGGTGCTGAATCACTGCATCTTTAAACTGCTTCCATGCTTTTTTCGACACTTTTTCATAACTTTTTTCTTCGTTACCAATTAACTTAGAGAGTTCGGTATCGTTAAAAACCAACTGCGCCAGTTCGGTATTAAACATCGACATTTTGTTACCTGGTTGAGTAAATGGTTTTGGTACGGCTTTGAAAATTGTGTTTAGAATAGGAAACCATGGGACTTTATCTTCGGGCGTTTTTTCAGTCACGATTTTTACAGGCTCCTGCAAACTATCAAAGGCCTTGATGATTCCATTGCCAAAAGATTTTTTAAAACTTCCATTAGGTGTTCCATTTTTTGATGCCCATTTATACAATGCATACCTGATGGCTTCTACCCTTTGCCATCCGGGTAGCGCATCCAATTCAGCATGATGCTTTCTATAGTAAATAGCAGCGGCCGCCGCTATTTGTGGCGTGGCCGAAGAAGTACCTGCGCCGGAAAATGAAATAAGGGATCCACTACCGGTAGCCCACGGTATGTTGGGCGTAAAGGCTGCCAGTGCCTTGCTCATGTGTCTTTCAGGGCCATAGCAGCCCTGCATTTCGCCCAGCTTTTTACTGTGGTAAGGAAGCAGATCGTTGGTAACACCACATGCTGCTATTACCCGGCCAAAACGTGCTGGGTAAATTACATGCGTGGTGGGCAATCCGTTAAAATGATTTCCGGCAGCTGTTACAAGCACTATCCCTGCTTCGTATGCGGCGTTCACTGCCTGCGCCCATGCTTTTGATGGTGCCCCGCCCATGCTCATAGACACTGCGTGAACGGGTGTTCCATTCTGTGTTAAGCTAACTAAGTAATTGATTGCGGTAGCAAATGAACTTGTTTTAAATAAAATAACAGAAGGCGAAATGCGGCATGGGATTATTTCAGCAAACGGCGCTCCACCTAAATAATCATTAAAAATTCCATCATCGGTATTTAGGCGTATTTTGTTTCCTGCTAATATTCCCATGGTGCCGGTGCCATGGCCGGGCATGCGCATAATGCCTCCAACACGTGGATCATGCGCATCCATCATATCTTCTCCGTCTACAAAATTGCGCTGCAGTTTATTCAATTTCGCACTGTCAGGAACAATTGTGTGTGTAAGGTCGTAGCCAGTATCAAGGTGACCGATGCGCACAACATAGTCATCATCAGCCACCGCTTCACGGGCAGCTTTTAGTTGGGAAAATGAATCGCCCAAATGCCAGATAATATTTTTATTTGGTTGCCAGTCGGGATCAAAACCAATATCCTTTGTCTTGGTTAAAGCCTTTGCGCCATTGCGCTTATAAGCGGCGTTGGTGTTAGTGTCAACTGAAAATTCCTGCAATAAATCCGGTTCAATAAAACCTGCCCGGGAACCAATTGCTTTTGAGGAAAGATGAGCCACATCCCATGGATTCATTTCAGCATCACGTATGCCGGTTTTCACATAAATTTTGTCAGGAGCAGTGGTTGCAGGCGCAGATTTTGCCAGCGATTTCCTGCTTTTGGGAACCTGGAAATTTTTTGTAGTAATCGTCTCCACTGGTACGCCGGCATCAGCCAACATTTTTTTCAAATTTACAGGCATAATACTTTTGGCCTTTATTGAGGGCTTGTCGATAATAAGTTCTACAGGCTGATTGTATATCTTCATAGCATTTGTTTAAAATGATGTATTGCGAATTTTCATGGCAATAATTACCAGGACTAATGTGATACAAAAATGAGTTTGGTGTAATGACTGTTTGCCAACTACGAATCTCAAATAAATATGATGAGCGTTTTGCGGAAGAAGCAGGGGGTATAATTCTAAGTATTGAATTCTGCTACTAACTTAACACCTATTTATGATAAATGCAAATTGCATCAAGTGCTTTTAGCAAATGGCACCATTAGTACGCATTTAAAAGGTTGCCGATAAAGAAAGTTTTACTTACTGCTGACGATTGTCATGAACACTATCTTTTTTAGGGGCTGTAGAAAACATTCTACTAATTTCCACAGTTTCAATGGCGGGTACATAAAGGCCCGACGAAATATACATTCAACATCCAAATGTAGATATTCATTAAATTCTTTTGTTACAACAGTAGATTCCTAATTTAAAGATTTCCCGTCGTAGGTTTTGGTACACGAAATGCGTCAACAAATTCACAATAGTTATCGCAAAAAAAGCGGGAATTGCGCAATGGATTCTAAAACCTAAGCCAAGGCTCTAAACGAACAGATGACCAAGCAAGCGCATGCTTCGCAAATTTATTTGTCGTATGCAGCATGGGCCGATAATCTTTGATAGGGCGGCGTAGCTAATTTTCTTTTCAGGCATGCGCATGAAGAACGCAACCACATGATAAAAATACTGGCGTACATTTTAAAAAGAGGTGCCGAAGTTATCGTGACCGCTATCCCCGCCCCACTCACCAACCCGGAAAACATGCAACAATGTTTTGAAAAGGTATTTGCGCACGAAGTTGATAACACTGAGGCAATTTATAAACTGGTAAAAATGAGCAATGCTGAAGAAGTTTGGGCTACATGAAATTTTATGCAATGGTTTGTAAAAGAACAGATAGAAGAAGAAACGCTTGCGCTTAACCTGCTTGACAAAATTAAAATTGAAGGTGGAATAAAAATGGATCACAATGCTCTTTATTCACTTGACGGGGATTTGGAAAAACACCTGATGACGCAGTATCAGCCGAGGATGTAACTGTCGAAAATCCTTAAGAGAATGTACAAAAAGCTGCACAGTTAGAGCATTTATTTCTTTTAGTTGAACTGGCGTCGGGAAAAATCGTAGCCAGTTTCAGCTTTAAATGTTCTGCCAACACTATCACCTGGTTAAATTATGTATCAGGCGACTCACCGAACTTCATTAAACAAAACAACACCGCCGGAGCGGTGTCGTTTTATTAACGCTGCAATCACACAATTTTAGGCTTCTGCTAAAGCTTCATAATTAATGGAATTTTCGGCAATGCCTGTCAGCGTGTAGTCTGCTTTCTTTTCTTCCTGTAAAGTTTTTCCAAGCAATTCAACAACATCATTTAAGCCAAGTGTTTGAGCAAGTTGAGCCAGCCCACCGTAGGTTGCAATTTCATAATGCTCTACTTTTTGGGCCGCTAAAATCAATCCTACGTCCCTGGTGCTTGTACCTGCCTCCGTGTCTTCAATGATGCTTTCACCTTCTTTGGTGATGCCTTCCATTGCTTCACACTTTTTTGCCTGGGCCTTTTTCCCCATCAAATCGAATACCTTTTCTAAGCGCTCAACATGTGTGTTAGTCACTGCCAAATGATCATTAAAGGCATTTTTTAGTTCCTTGCTTTGTGCCGCCTTCGCCATTTTGGGCAAGGTTTTCACCAGGTGCTTTTCCGCCCAGTAAATATCTTTTAATTCGTCAACAAAAAAATCTTTCAAGGTTCCGTCTGCTGCACCCATACCCGCAGATTTAGATGGGATATCTTTCTTTGGTGCTTTCTCTGTGTTCTTTGTCATAATATTTGATTTTAAAAATTAAGAATGTTTTCTAATCAACTCCAAAATGCCTGCCAGCTTATTTAATACTGGCCGAGCGTATTTTAATACACAAATAGAGGTAAACAAAAATATAAGTGGTCAAAAATTTTCACGATCATTAAAGAGTTATATATTTTGTGAACCCCTCAAATTTTTAACAACTTCTCTACTCTGTAAAAAGCCGCGACCATATTAATCTCAAACTAAAGAAAGGAATGCTAAAATACATTATACAATGTTTCTACTTATTAATTAACTTCCGGTCGCTAATTAGAATAAACCCGTTAAATTGCCGTATTGACCAGAGATGATTTAACCAGGATCTTTTACAATAGAAATTGATACTTTTTTGCAATGAAAAAAATAATTTACAGTTCAACATTTGTAGCAATTTTCTGTATTGTTTTTTGCAGGATGAGTGGCGGTTTGGCACCGCTTAAAAACCAGGCCACAATCATTGCTGCTGAACGATATCAGTGTTTACCCTGTGGGCGGGATTGCGACAACGAAGTGTACAATAACCCAGGTATATGCACTGATTGCCAGATGGAGCTGGTTAAAAAATCGTCTGTTAGTTTTAAAACAATTACGCCTGAAGAAATCTGTAATTATATCCGGAAACATCCGAACGTAGTATTATTGGATGTTCGCACAAAAGAAGAATTTGAGGGAAAGGCTGATCCGAATTTTGGCACATTAAAAAATGCTGTAAACATTCCCATCCAGGTACTGCAGAGCCAGCTTGCAAGCATAAGCAATCTTAAGAAAAAGGAAATAATTGTATACTGCTCACATAGCCACCGAAGCCCCCAGGCCAGCTACCTGCTATCTCAAACCGGGTTTAAAAATGTAATAAATATGTCGGGTGGTATGAGTGTACTGAAAGACAATTCCTGTAAGAAATAAAGTGTATCTCCTTTCGACGCCAAAAGATCTTTTTAAAAATTCGTGCAAATGAATGTAAATACTTATGAAATTGTATTGGTCTTGTCGGTTCTGCAAGAAATTCACGCTTTATTATTCATAAAAGGCCCATACCTCGATTTTTGTAAGTTGACTAAGAGTTGTTCTTTTGATTTATACGTATTCTCTAACCATCGAGTTTATCAGAATTCCAATGTAATGGATTGTTTCTGATATAAGTTAAGATATTTTTATATTCAACATTGTTTCTGATGATGTGATCGTGGTAGTTGGATTGAAAAAAATGGTTATTGCGATTATATTTTGGTATTTGTAAATTCTGTTCATCAATATGATAATCAATTTTGGTATTTACAGCAGATTTAAAACCGGCCATAAATGATGATATCGATTTTGGCAAACGAATGGGTGGATTGCGTTTTATTTGTAACAATCCCTCATCGGATGAAATGATTGATTCTATTGGTAGAGACGCACGGCCGTGCGTCTACGGCGGGGAACGTGCCATTTTCAATTTCCACAATGGCGTGCAAATGATTTGGCATTATTTGATATTCGTGTAAAATCAATTCCTTGCGTATTTCAAACGATTTTAACCATTCCGTGTTTACGATATTACCAAAATGGGACAATATCATTTTATCATTATCAATGATGCCAAGGTTGCAGACCCTATTTTGTGTTACAATGGTTAAAAAATAAAATGCATCAGCCGAATAATCCCAATTGGGTTTTCTGTGTGACTGGATGCGGTATTTATTTTTGAATTTTTCCATTTTTAAGGATTTCCGTGGTGGGCGTTTTAATCGTTTTATTTGTTTGGTTCATTGCACATTGAAACACCAAACCGCAATCGAGTAGGAAGCGTAGGATTATTTCCTACGCTGTCCTCTCACACCACCGTACGTGCCTTGCTGGCATACGGCGGTTTGTTAGAATAATGACAACTGCGTTTTCTTTAGCCGTG
>JBGSIG010000874.1:0-14074 GCA_041742655.1 Ferruginibacter sp.
CCGTTGGAGGATAGGAACAGTGTTCGTTTTTCTGTGTCGGCGGCAGAGGGTACCAGTTACAGCAGCATGCTAAAAATAACTGATGAAATTGCTAATTATTTGTATGATTCTGTACCTGAAAGAGATTTTGTATTTGCACGAACACCTACAGGTGCAGTAAATAGTTCTCAACCGCGGCTGGCGCTCGTTGCGCCTGATTTGCGCAACAGATCGCAGGCAGAGATCGCAGGTGATTTACAAAAAAAGATGCAACAGTTTAACAATGCCAGGATATTCGCAATACAGGAACAAACCATTGCTGTAGGTTCTGGTTCAAGAGGTGGTTTGCCGGTACAGTATGTGTTGCAAAACCAGGATTTTGAAAAGTTGAAAGCCGTAATACCAAAATTTTTAGAAGAGGCCCGAAAAGACAAAACGTTTGCAAACGTTGATGTAAACCTGAAGTTTAATAAACCAGAAGTAGAACTGTCGCTCGATAGAATAAAGCTGAAGGATCTTGGTCTTTCATCGCAGGACGTAGTAGCCGCATTACAATCTGCTTTTAGTGGAGGAAGGCTTGCTTATTTTATAATGAATGGCTACCAATACCAGGTAATTGCGCAGGTAGACAGAAGAGATCGCAGCGAACCGGGAGATATTTCCAAACTATTTGTACGAAACCAGCAGGGAGAAAATATCCCTATCAGTTCAATAGTAAAATTAGAAGAAAGTAGCAGCCCTGCTACACTTTATCACTATAACCGTTATAAAGCGGCCACCATTTCAGCTTCGTTGGCTGATGGTAAAACCATTGGAGATGGGGTGAAGGCAATGGATGCAATTGGTAAAAAATTACTGGATGAAAGTTATCAAACTTCGTTAAGCGGCCCCTCAAGAGATTTTGCTGAAAGCTCTTCCAATATTGCCTTTGCCTTCGGGTTAGCGTTAATATTAATTTACCTGATTCTTGCTGCTCAGTTTGAAAGTTTTGTTGATCCATTTATCATAATGCTTACAGTGCCACTGGCTATTGCCGGCGCACTTTTAAGCCTGTTTATATTTGGGCAAACACTTAATATTTTTTCTGAAATTGGCATGATAATGCTGATAGGCTTGGTAACAAAGAATGGTATTTTGATTGTAGAATTTGCTAATAAAAAAAGAGAAAACGGCGTTGAAAGAAGACAGGCAGTATTGCAGGCATCGCAGCAGCGTTTGCGGCCGATTTTAATGACCAGCCTTGCAACTTCACTAGGTGCACTTCCAATAGCCCTTGGGCTGGGAGCATCAGCAAGCAGCCGGGTGCCGCTTGGTATTGTTGTTGTTGGGGGTATTTTATTTTCGCTGGTTTTAACGCTGTTTGTTATTCCCGCCATTTATACTTATTTATCCGGCGTACACAAAAAGGAACAGGATATAGTGCCTGTAATAACAGTCGAAAAAGAAGAAGCAGATACTTAAAAAATAAAGCACAAATATTAAAGAATGTCAAAGTTGGTCCTATATTTTTTTCTATTACTAATTTCTTTGCAAGGCAAAACACAGGATACACTGAGTTTACCGGAAGCACTTAACATTGCGCTAAAAAACAGCCTCGACATTCAGTTGGCAAAAAATAATGTTGAGGCCAACACCATCTTTAATTATATTGGTATTGCAGGGGGGTTACCAACCGTTACAGCGACTATAAATGACAATGAACAATTGTATAATATCAATCAAAAATTAAATACAGGCGTTAACATCAACCGCAATGCCGCAGCGGTTAATAACCTGAATTCAAATATTACACTAAGTATGTTGTTGTACAATGGCAACAGGGTAGTGGCCACTAAAAAAAGGCTTGAACAATTACAAAAACAAAGCGAGGAACTGCTCAACTCGCAGGTGCAGAATATTATTGGTTCGGTGATGACGAGTTATTACAGTATTGTACGTCATCAAAGCTTTTTAACAACCATTGAGATGTCCATTGAGGCTTCAAGGCAGCAACTGGCGATTGTAGAGGCGAGGCAAAAAGCCGGCCTGGCAAATAATGCAGATCTTTTTCAGGCGCAGATTAATTTGAATGAATTGCTACAGTCAAAGCTTTTACAGGAGTTGGTAATTCAGCAAGCTAAAACAGACCTGTTACAGTTACTAACCTTAAAACCTGATTCAGTAATAACCATCCGGGATACTATTTTAGTAGACCAGGATATGAGCCTTGGAAATATATTGAACAGTATTCATCAAAACCCGGATATCATTGCGGCACAAGACCAAATAAAAATAAATGAATTTTTGGTAAAAGAAACTGCTGCGCAAAGATACCCAACGGTTCGTGCGAATACCGGGTATAACGTCTCCAGGAACCAGGCCGCGGCGGGGCAATTATTGTTGAACCAAAGTTATGGCCCCTCGATAGGCGTTTCTATCGGAATTCCGATTTATAATGGCACCATTTTTAAACGGCAGCAAAAAGTGGCTGAAATAAATGTGCGCAATGCGGAACTAAATACTAAAATTTTAGTAAGAGATTACACTGCACAAGTGGTGCGATCTTATCAAACTTATTCCAGTACGTTAGTGCAGTTAGAAACTGAGCAAAAGAATTATAAATTGTCTGAGCAGTTGCTCAATCTTGTTATAAAGCGTTTTCAATTGCGGGAAGCAACCATTTTAGATGTTAAAAATGCCCAGGATAGTTTTCAGCAATCTGGCTTTAGACTGGTTAACTTAAACTATGCGGCAAAAGCTGCAGAAATTGAATTAAAGAGACTTGCCAATCAATTAACATTGTAGAAAGAGCTTTCTTTATGTGGCGTAATTTTATTCATGGGTTACATTGCGCAGTAAACTCCTCAAAACAATTGAACTCTTCAAATACCTCCCCGGAACAAAGTCGCGACTTTATCGGGAGGGGATGGGGGTTAACACTTCCTCCGCATTTTTTGCAACTACTTTTACTGTATGTTTTATTCGATTGGCCTGGTGAATTAACTCCTGTTTTTCTTTACTTAATATGGTGATGTGGCCCATCTTTCTGCCTGGCCTGGTTTCTTTTTTGCCATAGATATGAACAAAAACATTTTCTAAGTGCAGTATTTCATAAAGGCCTTCATAATATACTGGTCCGGAAAATCCATCAGCACCAACAAGGTTTACAATGGCTGCGGGCAATATATGTGCAGTGCTTCCCAAGGGATAGCCCAGCATTATCCGCCACAGCATATCAAACTGCGAAGAGAAATTAGCTTCAATAGTATGATGCCCGCTGTTGTGCACCCTGGGGGCGGTTTCATTTACAAAAACATTGTCATCAGCATCTACAAAAAGCTCAACCGCAAAAATGCCTGCACTGTTTAAATCCTTTACTACTTTCATAGCGATGGCTTCCACCTTCCATAAAACTTTTTCGGGTAATTCTGCCGGGCTCAACTGGTACTCCAACAGGTTCAGCCGTTGATCGAAAAGCATATCTACGGCAGGATATACTGCAGTTTCCCTTTTATCATTTACTGCCACAATTACTGAAATCTCTTTTTTTATTTTTACCATTTTCTCCAGTACAGCCGGGGCATCAAATCCGTTGTCGATATCTGCTGTTGATTTTATAACCTGCACTCCTCTTCCATCATATCCACCCATTGCTAATTTATGTACTGCAGGCAAAAAATCTTCCTGTTGTTTTAAAGCAACTAAATTTTCTGTAACAATAAAATCGCTGGTGGGTATTTCATGATCTTTATAAAATTGCTTTTGTAAAATTTTATTTTTTATAATGCGCAATGCGGCTGGGTTAGGGTAGATTTTTACGCCTTCACTTTCAAGCCGTTCAAGTGCATCGGCGTTCACACTTTCTATTTCTATAGTGAGTGTGTCCAATCTTTTTCCAAAATTATATACGTCGTCAAAATTGGTAATATCTCCTTTTATAAAATGATTGCACAAATGGGCAGACGGACATTCACCGTCGTTCTCCATTACAAAGGTTTCAACCGGGTAATTGGCTGCAGCTTGCAATAACATTCGTCCCAATTGCCCCCCGCCAAGTATACCTGCTTTTGGCTGCCCCTTTCGAAGTGCATGGGAGGAGGAAGTATTTATTGGTTGAGCAGCGTCGGAACTTTTTTCCAAGTGTTGGTATTTATAATGTGAAAAATTATTGCATTGCGAAAGTAACTGAAGCTTGTGAAAGTTTCCTTGTATTAATGCTTCTTTCTTTGCTTTCGTCCAACCTTTAATTTGCAGTTCTCGTTCTGTAGCATCATTTAAAAAGGGTATTGTTTCGTAGTATTTTAATACCAGTGGACGTCTATTATAAGTGTAGCATGTTTCATAAAATCCAGTTTTGTGTTCTTCAAATCTTCTGATAAGATCGTCGGTAAGGCCGGTATAATAACTGCCGTCGTTACATAAAATAATGTACATATAATATGCTTCTTGCCGGGTGTTGTAAAACATGGTGCAAGGTAAATATTTATCCAGCGTTTTTATTGCTCAGCCTTCGACTTCGCTCAGGCTGGCAAAAATGTCCTTCGACTTCGCTCAGGACTGTTCGACTTCGCTCAGGACTATTCGGCTTCGCTCAGGACTGTTCGGCTACGCTTAGGACTGTTCGATTTCGCTTAGGACTGTTCGATTTCGCTCAGGACTGTTCGGCTTCGCTTAGGACTGTTCGATTTCGCCCAGGACTAGTGGAGTTCGCTTAGGACTTTGTACCTTTGATTCAAGAAATGCTTCCTGATTATCCCCATAAAAGATTTTTTGATAAACGCAATTGCTATACTTTGCTCCTGCTTGCTCTAGCTATGGGTTCGTGATATTGTTTAATGTTTTTTGATGCAACAATAATACAATTACGAATATAATAAATTACAAAATGGCAACATTTACAGGTCAAACTAATACAGTCATTAATACAACAAAAGATTTTCTTCCTTTGCTCGGTACAGATTATGTAGAATTTTATGTAGGCAATGCAAAGCAGGCAGCCCATTTTTATAAAACAGCTTTTGGATTTCAGTCACTAGCTTATGCAGGCCCGGAAACAGGCATGAAGGATAAAGTGAGTTATGTGATAAGGCAAAATAAATTAACCTTTGTATTAACAACGCCATTGCGCAGTCACAACCTCATTGCAGACCATATTTATAAACATGGTGACGGCATAAAATTTCTGGCCTTAAAAGTAAATGATGCAACTGCTGCATGGAAAGAAACCACACAACGGGGTGGTAAAAGTTATATGGAACCAACAGTATTAAAAGATGAGCAGGGCGAAGTTGTAATCAGTGGGATACATACCTATGGAGAAACGGTACACCTGTTTATTGAAAGAGAAAACTACAGTGGATTATTCCTGCCCGGTTTTACTGAATGGAAATCTGCCTACAATCCTGCACCAACCGGTTTGTTATATGTAGACCATTGTGTGGGTAATGTGGGGTGGAACCAAATGAACCCATGGGTAAAATTTTATGAAGATGTGATGGGGTTTAAAAACATCCTGACGTTTGATGATAATGATATTTCAACTGAATACTCTGCCTTAATGAGTAAGGTAATGAGCAATGGCAATGGCTTTGTAAAATTTCCCATTAACGAACCTGCCGAAGGCAAAAAGAAAAGCCAGGTAGAAGAGTACCTAGATTTTTACAATGGCGAAGGTGTACAGCATGTAGCAATTGCAACTGCTAATATTGTAAAAACAGTGAAAGATTTAAAAAGCCGCGGCATAGAATTTTTATCAATACCCGACAGTTATTATGAACATGTAATAGAAAGAGTTGGCAAAATAGACGAAGACCTTCAGCCTCTAAAAGAATTGGGTATCCTTATAGATAGAGATGAGGAGGGATATTTACTACAGATATTCACCAGGCCATTAGAAGACCGGCCTACGCTATTCTTCGAAATCATTCAAAGAAAAGGTGCAAAAAGTTTTGGGAAGGGAAATTTCAAAGCCCTTTTTGAAGCCCTTGAAAGAGAACAGGACGCAAGGGGAAACCTTTAGGATGATTTTTTATCTTCTTTTTAGCTTTTTTATTAAATATTTAAATGATGCAAGCGTTTGCAACTCAACAATATTTTTACTGACTCAATTAAGTGTAACGCTCTAAAACTCTTTATGGTAAAGGGTTTTGATGCGGCTGTTTTTTGTTGCTTCCCAAAGTTGAATGTTATCCGGTAGTTAAAACAGTAAGAAGTGTCGCAATTTGTTAAAAAAGTGTCAAACATTTTTAGGTTTTGTAAAAAAAATAATTTTAACTTCGTTTTATCATTAATTAAACCAAGCTGCTATATGTTAAAAAAACTCCTCTTAGGAATTTGCACATCAATATGCTGCATATTCCTGTCTTCTCAAATTTACGCTCAGCAAAAAACAGTTACCGGTACAATCACCAATGCCACCAACAATACAGGTATTGGAAATGCTACGGTAAGTGTTAAGGGAACCAATGTTGCTGTTTCATCTTCGGCAAATGGAGATTTCACGATTTCTGTGCCGGATGGTAAAACCACACTTTCGATTTCCTCTGTAGGCTTTGATGTAGAAGAAGTAAGCATTGCGGGTAAATCATCCGTAACAGTATCGTTGAAAGAAAAAACTTCTAATTTAAATGAGGTTGTTGTAACGGGATATACATCCCAACGCAAAAAAGACCTCACTGCGTCTGTTGCGGTGGTAAATGTTAAAGACTACAAATCGATACCATCAGGTACAGGTGAAGCATTATTGCAAGGTCAGGCAGCAGGTGTTACTGTTGTAAACTCCGGTACTCCGGGTGGTGGTAGTAACGTGAGAATCAGGGGTATTACTTCAATCGGCTCAACCAATCCGTTGGTATTGATTGATGGCACACCCGGATCTTTAACAGATATAAACGTAAATGATATCGCATCATTGCAAATCTTAAAAGATGCTGGTGGCGCAGCCATTTATGGGGTGCGTGGATCTAATGGAGTTATTGTTGTAACTACAAAAAAGGGTTTATCATCTAAGCCGAGAGTAAGTTATGACGGTTTTTACGGTACCCAGTTTGCATACAACGATGGATTTGATATTGCAAATACACAGGAAACGGCCAATGCAGTGCAACAGTCTTATATCAATAGTGGTCTAACTCCCGGTAACAAGCAATTTGGAACTGGCACAACTCCAGTAATACCTAATTTTATTACACCAACGGCAGGAGCCACAGCAGGTCCAGATCCTTACGCATTGTATACAAATCAAACTACCCCTGCCAATCAGCAGGGTACAGTATGGTTTAATGAAATATTTAAAGATGCACCTTATCAAAGCCATACTTTATCGGTTGCACAGGCTTCTGAAAAATCAAATTTTTATTTGTCGGCGGGCTATTTAGACCAACAGGGAACTTTAATTGAGACATATTTGAAACGTTATTCAGTTAGAATTAATACATCTTTCAATATAAGTGATCATATTCGAATTGGCGAAAATGGCTATTTCTTTTACAAACAAAACCCTGGTTTTACTAATCAAAATGAGGGAAATGCAATATCAATGAGTTATAGGGAGAGTCCCATTATACCTGTGTATGATGCTGCTGGTAACTACGCTGGTACAGGTTCACAGGGACTGGGAAATGCCCAGAATCCTGTTGCAAATCTACAACGTACTCAAAACAACACAAGCAACAATTACCAGGCCAATGGTAATGTGTATGGGGAAGTAGATTTTCTAAAGGATTTCACCGTTCGTACCCAGTTTGGCGGAACAATAGATAATTATAATTATCGCTTTTTTAACTACACACAGTACGAGAACGCGGAAAATAACAGGAATCCAAATAGTTTTTCCGAAAACATGGGTTACAATAGTAACTGGACCTGGACGAACACACTTAAATACAATAAGACATTTGGGGACAATACTATCAGTGTATTGGCAGGTACTGAAGCAATTGAATACGCCGGAAGGGCGATTAATGGTACAAGAGGAGATTATTATATTACTGACCCAAGCAATTTGACAGTTGACCCCAACCTTTGGACCTTAAATTTCGGTTCTCCTAATGGACAGGTAAACAGTAATATTAATGGAACCCCATATGCAAGTTCTATTTTCTCTTTGTTTGGAAAAGTCGATTATGCATATAAAGATAAATATTTGATAAGTGGTACTATCAGAAGGGATGGCTCATCTGTATTTGCTCCGGGCAAACAATATGGCACCTTTCCTTCAGTTTCCGCAGGCTGGAGATTATCACAGGAATCGTTTATGCAGACTACTTCAAGCTGGCTGAATGATTTTAAAATACGCGGCAGCTGGGGTAAGTTAGGTTCTATTAGTAACATACCAACCACAAACGCCTTTAGTATTTATAGCCAGTCAGCGGCCAATTCATTTTATGATTTAAATGGCGCCAATAACTCTTCTTTACAAGGTTTTTATGCAAGCCAGGCTGGCAATGTAAACACTACCTGGGAACAGGATATTATAACAGATTTTGGTTTCGACGCAACGTTATTTAAAAAATTCGATCTTACTTTCGATTGGTACAATAAAGCTATTAATGGGTTGCTTTTTGCTCCACTTTCTGACATTACTGTAGTAGGTGGTGCTACACCAGCAGCAATCAATGCCGGCGATATTTCCAATAAAGGTATTGACATATCATTAACTTATCACGGACTTGCGGTAAAAAACGAATTAAGATATGATATTACTGCCAACTTTTCAAAGTACAACAACTTAGTTGAAGCATTGCCTCCCGGCATTCAATATTACGACAGGGGTAGTGCTGGTTCTGGACGGCTAGGCGCATTCTCTCGCCTACAACCCGGTCAGGCACTTGGCGCTTTTTTTGGATACAAACAGCTTGGCTTGTTTGCAGACGCAGCCGATGTAGCCAAATCTCCTATACAAGATGGAGCAGAACCAGGATTTATGAAATATGAGGATAACAATGGCACTGATGCAAACGGACAGCTAACTGGTGTTCCGGATGGTAGAATTACCACTGCAGACAGAACATTCTTTGGCAACCCAAATCCAGATTTTGTAATGGGTATGAATATTGCAGCAAGTTATAAATCATTTGATTTCTCTACATTCCTATATGCTTCCGTTGGTAATGATGTTATTAACTATGTTCGTTTCTGGACAGATTTTCCGCAGGTATGGGATGGTGCTATTAGCAGGGAATCCGCTGTGAATTCATGGACACCAACAAACCAAGGTGCCAAAGTGCCAAAATTATCACGTGCTTCTACATTCAGCAACACCAATACCTTTAGTTCTTATTATATGGAAGATGGTTCTTTCTTAAGGATGAAATCTTTAATAATAGGATATACGATGCCTGTAGAAGTAACTAAAAAAATTGGAATTGATAAAGTAAGGTTTTACCTACAGGGGTTGAATTTATTTACCATGACTCAATATACTGGTATTGACCCGGAATTAACTGGTTCAAACCTTAATGACAATACAAATTTTGGTATTGATTTTGGTAATTACCCTGCAAATCAAAAAGCATTTAACGTAGGCTTAAACGTAACATTCTAAATTTCAAAACAAGTATTTATGAAAAAAATAAATTATAAATTAGCAATACTGTTTTGTTCAGGTGTTTTCCTTTTAGGAAGCTACTCCTGCAGCGACAGTTTTTTAGACAAACAGCCGCAGGGTGCTCTAAGTGCGGGTGTACTTGCCAACGAAAGTGGCGTTAATGGCCTGTTAGTGGGAGCCTACCACATGGTTGGTGGCCAAGGTGGTGCACCAGGAAACAATTGGGGTATGGCAGCATCTAACTGGGTATATGGCAGTGCTATCGTAGATGATTCTTACAAAGGATCTGTACCTGCTGATCAAAATGCTGAAGGATTTAGTACATTGGCTACTTTTACCTATGCCACCGATAACCCTTATTTAAATCAAAAATGGCAGGCCATGTATGACGGTGTGCAAAGAGCAAACAACGTGTTACGCACGTTGGCTATAGCAACCGGAATTGACGCAGCAACTTCTACCCGAATTGCTGCTGAGGCAAGATTTTTGAGAGGGTTTTTCCATTTTGAGGTGAAGAGAATATTTGACAATATTGTGTATGCCGATGAGAATACCACCGAAACAATGAATGTAGATGCTTCTGGGAATTATATTGATTACTGGCCAAATATAGAGGCTGACTTTCAAGCAGCAATAGATGGTTTACCAGAAACACAGTCACAACCAGGAAGAGCAAATAAGTCTGCGGCCAAAGCATACCTTGCGAAATGCTATATGGAACAACACAAATATGCGCAGGCTAAGCCAATTTTAGAAGATTTGATCGCTAATGGCAAAACAGCTAAGGGCGATGCTTATGCGTTGGTTAATTACCAGAGTAATTTTAACGGACCACAAGACAACGGCCCTGAATCTGTATTTGCCTACCAGGCATCAGTACAGGATGGATCAGGTACAAACGGCAATTATGGAGATAACCTGGCTTTTCCAAATGGTAGCGGGCCCGGTGGTTGTTGCGGATTTAATAACCCTTCTATCAATCTTGCCAATGCATATAAAACAGATGCTGCAGGGTTACCTTTATTGGATAATTTTAATGCTGGCAATATGGTAAGTGCTGAAACGTCTCCTTACACTGGTAACATTGATCCAAGAATTGACGTAGCAATGGGCAGGCCAGGAATCCCTTATTATGATTGGGGGTTGGTGCCTAGAAACAGCTGGATTCGCAGCCCTTCAGACAATGGCTGGTTTAGTCCAAAGAAAATGGTGTATGCAAAAAGCCAAGTTGGTTCAGTTTCTTCTACAGAAACATCTTTCTGGGGACCAACACAGATGTCTGCAATCAATGTAAACCTGCTGAGATTCGCCGAAATACTTTTGATGGCAGCTGAATGCGAATTGGAAATTGGTACTCCTGCAAACGCATTGGGTTATGTGAACCAAATCAGAATTAAACGAGGTGATAAAACAGCGTGGGTATACAAAAACAGCGATTACGATGGTGCAACAGGCAAGTATACAACCCAGGTTACCCCTGCCGACACTTATAAAATTGAACCTTATCCCGCAGGAGCTTTTGATAATGCAGTTTATGCTAAAAAAGCACTCTTAATGGAATTCAGGTTAGAGCTGGCAATGGAAGGAAATCGTTTCTTCACCTTGCGTCGTATTAGTAATGGTACAAATCTTATGACCCAAATTTTGAATGATTATATATCGGTGGAAAAAACAAGGCCTTCTTACTATGCTGGTAATCCTGGAGTAGTATTTACACCAAAATACGAATGGTTCCCAATACCACAGCAGCAAATAGACTTAAAAAATTCAGGTGGTACTGTGTTCTTAAAACAAAATCCTGGTTTTTAATATTAGGCACTAAATCTTTATAAACAGGAAGAGGTAGATAGAAATATCTGCCTCTTCCTATTTTCTTTATAGCTTTTTTATGAAATTATTTAAGCTCTTCCTTTTTCTTGTTGCAGTCTGTGCTTTATTTTCTTGTCGTGATAAAACATTGTTTCAGTCCATTTCCTCTTCCCAATCGAATATTCATTTCAACAACCAGATAATTGAAAATGATTCAATCAATGAACTGGATATAGAAAATGTGTATAATGGAAGTGGTGTTGGTATTGGAGATTTTAATAATGATGGCTTGCAGGATATTTATTTTACGGCTAACCTCGTTGCATGCAAACTGTACCTTAACAAAGGGGATTTTAAATTTCAAGATATAACTGACCAGGCTAAAGTAAATGGTGAAACAAGGTGGTGCAGAGGGATTGCTGTGGTTGATATAAACAATGATGGATGGCAGGATATGTACGTTTGCGCTACCTTAAAGAAAAATGGAACAGAAAGAACTAACCTGCTATATGTAAACCAGGGAGTTGATAAAAACAATATACCGCGTTTTATAGAGATGGCTGCTGAATATGGTTTAAATGATACTACCCAATCCACACAGGCAGCTTTTTTTGATTATGATAACGACGGCGATCTGGATGTATATGTAGTGGCTAACGAAATTAATAAAAATGTATATCCCGATAATTTTCATCCGGTACTAAAAGATGGCTCAAACCCAAGTACGGGAAGGCTGTACCGCAATGATTGGAACGATTCTTTAAAACATCCCTACTTTAGGGATGTTTCAAAACAGGCAGGCATACAAACCGAAGGGTATGGGCATTCCCTGAACATTACAGACATTAATAACGATGGTTGGAAGGATATTTATATAACGAACGATTTTATATCGAATGACCTTCTTTGGATAAATAACCATGATGGTACTTTTTCAGAGCAGCTTTCTACCTATTTTAAACACACGTCTGCCAATGCTATGGGAAACGACATAATGGACATTAATAATGATGGCCTTGCAGATGTGGTAGTTTTGGATATGAACCCAAAAGATAATTTAAGGAAGAAAATGATGCTGAATCCAAACGGCTATCAAAAATATCAAAACAGTGATTACTACGGCTATAATTACCAATATGTACGCAATACCTTGCAATTAAACAGGGGCCCAAGGGTTGGCCAAAATGATTCTATTGGAGTTCCGATATTTAGCGAAGTAGCGTTTTATGCAGGTGTGGCTGAAACGGATTGGAGCTGGGCACCGCTGGTGATTGATTTTGATAATGACGGCAACCGGGATATTATTGTTACCAATGGTTTTCCAAAAGATATTACCGACCACGATTTTACGGCATTTAGAAATGAGGCTTACCAGATTGCCTCAAAGGAACATATCTTATCCCAGATACCGGAAGTAAAACTGCACAATTACGCTTTTAAAAACAATGCTGATTTAACCTTTAGCGATGTGTCAAAAAAATGGGGCATCACCGTTCCCAGTTTTTCAACAGGAGCGGCTTATGCCGATTTGGATAACGACGGCGATCTGGATTTTATAGTAAGCAACATCAATGATGAAGCAGCTGTTTACAGAAACAATGAACGGGAACAAAACAAAGACAGCAGCCACTATATTCAAATAAAATTAGAAGGCGATTCTCTGAATAAAGCAGGCTTTGGGGCGTGGGTAGAAATTAATTATGATCATGGAAAAAAGCAGGTTTGGGAAAATACACCGTACAGAGGTTATTTGTCAACTGTTCAGGATATAGCTCATTTTGGTTTAGGGAATGTAAAAATGATTGATTCAATTATTGTGAAATGGCAAAATGGAAAAATGCAGGTGCTGCAAAATGTAGCTGCAGACCAGTTGCTGAAAATAAATATATCAACTGCAACATCCGGGTATGCTACTGCTACAAATGTATTTGCAACAAATACTTTATTTAGAGAAGTTACCGCCTCAATGAGCATTCATTTTACGCACCAGCAAAATGATTTTATTGATTTTAATATTCAAAAATTATTGCCGCATAAATTTTCTGAGTATGGCCCTGCAATGTCAGTGGGTGATGTTGATGGCAATGGATTAGATGATATAATTACAGGAGGCGCCTCTTCTTATAGTGCTCAACTATTTTTGCAACAGGCAAATAATACATTTGTACAAAAGCCAATATTATCAAAAGAATTATCAACAGCTAAAAAAAGTGATGATACAGGCTTGCTGTTATTTGATGCAGATGACGATGGCGATCTGGATTTATACATTGCCAGCGGGGGCTACCAAAACCCAACCGGTACTGCTCCTTACCAGGATAAATTTTTTGTAAATGATGGCAAAGGAAACTTTACGGATGATTCATTGGCAATACCTCAAAATTTTACCAGTAAGTTTTGCGTAAGGGCAATCGACTATGATAAGGATGGCGATTTAGATTTGTTTGTAGCTGGCAGGGTTGATCCATGGAATTATCCAAAGCCGGTATCCAGTTTTATTTATAGAAATGATTCTAAGAATGGGCAACCTAAATTTACCGATGTAACAAAACAGGTTGCAAAAGACTTAATCAATATCGGGCTCGTTTGCGATGCGGTATTTACAGATTTTGATAATGACGGCTGGCCCGATTTGGTAATTGCCGGCGAATGGATGCCTATAACTTTTTTAAAAAATGATAAGGGGATTTTTAAAAATGTTTCTGCGGCAACAGGAATTAATAACCAGTCTGGATGGTGGAATACCATTGTGCCTGGCGA
>JBGSIG010000875.1:0-1870 GCA_041742655.1 Ferruginibacter sp.
GTGGCAGGGGTGCGCATATAATTTTGCGTGGCAGTTCTCAATTGTGGACCTTATTGCACCTTAGGTATTACAAAAATGTGTTAGGCGAGAATGGTGAATCCGGCAGCAAGAATAACAGTACCGGACGTTTTGGAAAAGATATTATTATAGAAGTGCCATTGGGCACCATTGCTAAAGATGAACTAACCGGCGAAAAGGAAGTTGAAATTTTAGAAGACGGGCAGGAAGTGATTTGGGTTAAAGGCGGACGTGGCGGATTGGGTAACGCCAATTTTAAAACGGCTACCAACCAGGCTCCGGAATATGCCCAACCCGGTGAAGACGGCATTGAAGGATGGAAATTACTGGAGCTAAAAGTATTGGCCGATGTAGGCCTGGTAGGATTTCCCAATGCAGGTAAATCAACCTTACTTTCTGTAATTACAGCCGCCAAGCCAAAAATTGCAGATTATGCTTTTACTACGCTGGTACCGCAATTAGGTATGGTAGAATACAGGGACGGTAAAAGTTTTTGTATTGCCGATTTGCCTGGCATCATTGAAGGTGCGGCAGAAGGAAAAGGTTTAGGCCACCGGTTTTTACGGCATATTGAACGAAATTCTATTTTGCTTTTTTTAATACCTGCCGATTGTCCTGATCACAAAAAAGAATTTGAAATACTGGTAAACGAACTGGAGCAATATAATCCCGAAATGCTGCAAAAAGATTTTGTGATAGCTATCAGTAAAAGCGATATGCTGGATGACGAATTAAAAACCGCGATAGTTAAAGAGTTGCCGCAAAAAATTCCGCATATTTTTATTTCATCTGTTACAGGCCAGGGGCTCGCTGAATTAAAAGATATGCTTTGGTCAGTAATGAATCAGCAGGTACCAAAATAAACTTCTCCTGGCAATCATATTAAAATACCTGAAAGATTTTTACAGTAAAGAATTTAACTGGGTATATTTTTTTATGGTGTTGGCAATGCTTAGCGGGCTCATTTATCTCAACTACTGGCATGGCCTGGAAAAAAGATATATTGCTTCTGGTGCAACAATGATATCCCGTTTTGCCGGCTATTATTTATTATACTTTATTCCATTTGCCGTAGCATTTTTTTTTCAGTTGATTTTTTTTAAAAGCTGCTCCTATTATAAAGATGGCTGGTTTTGGGCAATACTAATTTTAGCGCCCGCTTTCTTTTCTTTCAGGGTAAATTTCAACTGGCAGGAACAATGGATTTTGAACACATGGCAGGGTTCGGAACGGGCTTTTTATTTTCAAACCATCAACTGGGTAGTGAGGGTGTTTGTATTGCTTATTCCGGTATTTGTAATTTGGTTCATAAAAGATAGAGGCACTCAACTTTTTTATGGAATCACTCCACTGGATAGTATTAAGCCATACCTGCTGATGCTGTTGATTATGGTACCGCTAATTACAATAGCCAGTACCCAACCAGATTTTTTAGCAGTATATCCCAAAGCAAAGTCGTTGAATAAAGTGCCTATGAATGGCATGGCTGGTGGCTGGCGCTACCTGTTGTTTGAGTTATGTTATGGTTTTGATTTTGTAAGCATAGAATTTTTCTTTCGTGGTTTTTTAATTTTGAGTTTGATGCGTATTTGCGGTCTGCATTGCATTATTCCTGTAGCATGTTTTTATTGCGCTATCCATTTAAACAAGCCAATGGCCGAAGCAATCAGCAGTTTTTTTGGAGGCACCTTATTAGGAATTATCGCATACAACACCCGTTCCGTATGGGGTGGGTTGATAGTGCATTTAGGCATTGCGTGGATGATGGAAATTGGAGGCTGGCTGGGCTTGATGTTTAGTAAGTTGAAATAAGTACGACGCAGTTTTTTAACCAGTAGTAGATTGTTAAGAT
>JBGSIG010000876.1:0-2530 GCA_041742655.1 Ferruginibacter sp.
CTGCCGCCATTATCACTATTGTCTTGCGGATCATCTACCATTTCCAGTGCCATATTATTATATTTTAGTGTTGAATTAATAATGATTTTGGTACAGAGAGGCTTTCTTTTAAGCCACTTAATTTATACAAAGAATATTGGCGGGTACGGTAAATGAATCTTGCAAATACCGAAAATAAAAATAGTTAGATTTTTTTAATATCCGCCAGTAATTATTACCAACAGGGCTGGCCCTTATTTTGTTGCGGATAGTTTTTGATCAAAGCAAATTAGTTTTTTTCTTTTTCCAATATTTCAAACTGGCGTGCTATACTGTTGCCATTTTCATCCACCAAAGTAATGATGTGATTACCCGGAGATGGGTTTAGAGCAATTTGGTGAAAGTTTTGTGTGGTGCCTATAAAGCTCTCATCCAGGCTCCAGTAAATTTTTGCACCAGCTCTTCTATGGGCTGCGGTAAAAATGGTCTTCCCTTTTTCTCCACTTACTTCAAGCGGTACATAAATTTTTGCATTCGCTTGCGGGTAAATTATTTCAATTAACTTGCCCGCTTCTGCAAAAGTACAGCCCGGTTTAAAAGCAGGTAGTACTTTATAGTCTGCGTTTTTTTGCTTGTAATAAAATTCCATTGCAGGCGATAAAACAAACCAGCTCTTATGTTGCATGACCGATGGGTTTTCGCATTCCTCCGTGACCCGGTATTGTCCTGCTGCGTCTAAATTGATCATTTTGTGATAAGGGCAGAGTGGTGCCTTCGAGGCATTGGATGGCATAAATAAAGTATCTACATCAGGGCAATCTATGTTAGCACGGAAACCGCTTTGCCTGCATACGGGCACATAACTAAAATTATAAATTGGGTTATTAAACCAACTAACAGCAGGGAGTAACCGAAAAATATCAAATAATATTGGTGCTGCTGTTTTTATACCAATAAGTTCGGGGCGCCCTACCCCAGTGGTATTGCCTACCCAAACAGCCACCACATTTTTTGGTGTAACTCCAATTGCCCACCCATCTCTAAAACCAAAGCTGGTGCCCGTTTTCCACGCAACATTTTGCGCCGAGGCAAACTGTTGCCACAAGCCTTCTTCACCCGGCCGCATCACTTCTTTCATTGCCTGTAAGGTGAACCAAATGGAAGTGGCATCTAAAGGAATATTCTTTGTGGCTTTTTTATTTTCAGGTGCAGGTAATTTATAATTGGGCGGATGAAAATCATTTGTATTAATTACACCCTTATGTTTTGTTTGATGATTGAGTGTTCTTGCCATGGAAGCATACACGCCTGCAAGGTCCCACATCGTTACTTCACAGCCACCCAAAATTAAACTTAGCCCATAAGTATCAGCAGAACGGTTGAGTGTAGTAATGCCGCATTGCTGCAGCGTTTCATAAAACCGCTGGTATTTATATTGCTGCAATAATTTTACTGCGGGTATATTCAGACTCCGTGCCAATGCCATGCTGGCCGGTACTGCGCCATCATAACCAAGATCAAAATTCTTAGGTGCGTAATTACCAATCTGCATCGGAATATCGGCAATAATACTGTTGGGCAATATTAGTCCATCGCTTAACATGGAGGCAAAAAGAATTGGCTTTAATACACTGCCAGGGCTTCTTGATGCGGCTATCACATCCACATCACTTTCCATTTCTTTGTTATTCCTGTCATCAATATTTCCAACATAAGCAAGTGTACTTCCAGTTTCAACATCCAATACCAACGCACAGGCATTATTAATGCCGTTGCCTTTTAAAACAGACTGGTGTTGTGCTATAATTTTTGCAACGCTTTTTTGCAGCGCACCATCTATTGTAGTGATGATCTTCGTTTCGCTCGTGCTGCTTTTATTGTCATTCTTAAAACGTTGAAATAAATGCAGTGCATTTTGTGGAAGCGCCAATGGTTCGCCGGGCAATGGCTCCAGCTTGGCCAGGTTGCAACTGCTTTCATCTATTGTTTTTTCGGAGCATAACTTATCCAATAACCTGTTTCTTTTTTTTAACAGCACTTCCCTGTTTTTACCCGGATGTACCAACGACGGCGCATTCGGCAAGACGGCCAAAGCTGCCATTTCGCCCCAGCTTAATTTATCTGCGCTGCGGCCAAAATATCTCCACGATGCGGCATCTAAGCCTACTACATTACCGCCAAAAGGTGCGTTGCCTGCGTATAGAGAAAGTATTTCTTTTTTTGAGTAAGATACTTCTATCCTGATGGCCAACATACTTTCCTTTAGTTTGTTCCAGATATTGCGTTTGTTATCTTTTTTTGACAGTCGTACTACCTGCATTGTAAGCGTGCTACCACCCTGGGCGGCCTCTCTATTTTTAACGTCTTTTACAAATGCTCTTGCTATAGCAATCGGGTCTACTCCCGGATGATAAAAAAAACGCTTGTCTTCAAAGGTGGTGATGCAGTCAACAAATTTTTGTGGTACATTTTTGTTGGGTGGAAAACGCCATTGTCCATCTGCAGCAATCGTTGCATTTAACAGGTTGCCAGTCCTGTCTTCGATGATGTA
>JBGSIG010000877.1:0-3593 GCA_041742655.1 Ferruginibacter sp.
ACAATCTACCGGAACATTTGGTGGTTACATGTGGGGCAATACCAGAAAGACAGCCATCATAGGGTGGGAGGGTGCAAAAACAGGCGCACCAATTTGACCATGTTGTAAGTAGTAATGATGAGACAACATATTGCAATATCAGATGAAGACCTGCGAATAAAAATACGGAACAAAGAAATTTGTTTCGGTGGAAATGTGAACCTTAGCATTTATGGATCGCTGCATTGTGTACAAGGTAAGAGAATGAAAAAAGCAAACAGAGTTTTCTTTGATTCCGAACAAGAAGCCATTCAAAGTGGCTTTCGCCCATGCGGCCACTGTATGAAAATGGAATATAAAAAATGGAAAGATGGACCTATTTAGTAACGAACCAAAAGAAGCGATAAATTTATTACCTAAAGACGGTACAGTAAATTACTATGGAAAATTAATGTCGCTGAAAGAAGCCAGTCATTACTTAGATATTTTATTAAATTCTATTGAATGGAAAAATGATGAAGCAGTTATTTTCGGCAGGCATATTTTTACCAAAAGAAAAGTAGCGTGGTATGGCGATGTGGGATTTAGTTATACTTATTCCAATACTACCAAACAGGCGCTGGGCTGGACAAAGGAATTGCTGGAATTAAAAGATATTGTTGAACAAAGAACTGGCGAAACATTCAATTCCTGCCTGCTCAATTTATACCACGATGGAAGTGAAGGCATGGCCTGGCACAGCGATGGCGAGAAAGACTTAAAAAGGAACGGCGCAATAGCTTCATTGAGCTTTGGAGCTGAAAGAAAATTTGCATTCAGGCATAAACAAACAAAAGAAAAAGTTTCTTTGATTTTAGAACACGGAAGTTTATTGATGATGAAAGATGCTACACAAACTAACTGGCTTCATCGTTTACCGCCTACGAAGGTAATTACAAAACCCAGGGTGAACCTTACTTTCAGAACCATTGTTGACAACCCCTAAGTGCCCCGAAAGAAAATTCCATAACCTTTGAATTTGACCTATATCTTTTGGGGAGTAATAAATTTAGCTTTTGCCTTCCAGGCTGGTCTCTCTACAAGTCGGCGGCAAGTGGAAATACTCCTGCACTTTTTGTTTCAATCCATAAACTATTTAATTTCGTAGATAACGGTATATTTTAATACCTAAAGCTTTCTACCATGCGCATTGAATTGAGAAAAATATTTCAAATTGTTATTTGTTTAATTACCACGTTCTCCTCCCTTACCTTAAAGGCACAAGATAGCAAGAGGGGAATTTATCTTATAAATGCCCAATCAAAAATACCGGTGCAAGGGGCTTCGGTTAAAACTGACAAAGACCCTTTTGCTGCCTTAGTGGATGACAACGGTTTTGTTAGATTAAATATGCTGCCTGCTACCGTGAAGAGGTTATTGATTTCCTGTATCGGGTACCAACCGGTGACTGTTGTAATAGACTCGCTTGATTTTATTAATAATATTGCCACCATTGGGCTGTCTCCCAAAGTCTCCAGCCTGGAGGAAATAAAAGTAAGTTCTATGTCAAGTAAGGGCATATTTAAAACCATCAGCGATCTGGATATTCATTTACGCCCCATCAATAATTCGCAGGAAGTATTAAGAATGGTGCCCGGCCTTTTTATAGGTCAGCATGCGGGTGGTGGCAAAGCAGAGCAGATCTTTTTAAGAGGTTTCGATTTAGATCATGGCACAGATATAAATATAACGGTGGATGGAATGCCTGTAAATATGGTAAGCCATGCACACGGGCAAGGATATGCCGATCTGCATTTTGTAATTCCTGAATTGATCGACAAAGTAAATTTTAATAAAGGCCCCTATTTTGCAGACAAGGGTAATTTTACTACTGCCGGATTTGTAGCTTTTAAAACTAAAGATTACCTGGAAAATAGTTTTGCAAAGGTAGAAGTGGGGCAGTTCGACACCTACCGTGCTATTGCCGGCATCAATCTTTTAAAGCCCCAAACAGATAGGCGAAACCAAAGTTTATATTTTGCCGGAGAAGGTTCATTTACCAAAGGGTATTTCGACAGTCCACAGGATTTTAGCCGACTTAATGGTATGCTGAGATATCATGGAGCCATCGGTAGCAATAATACTTTAACTGCAACACTAATGGCATTTACCAGTAAGTGGAATGCATCAGGACAAATACCCGACAGGGCGTATGAAAGCGGGATGGTAGGGTTTTATGGTGCCATTGACAATACAGAAGGGGGCAAAACATCCAGGTACAATGCCAATGCAGAATTGATGACCAATCTTGCAGACGGCGCTGTAATACGCAATCAAATTTTTTACACTAATTATAACTTTGAGCTATATTCAAACTTTACATTTTATAAAGAAGATTCTGTAAACGGCGACCAGATAAGGCAAAAAGAAAACAGGAATATTTTGGGATACAACGGCTCTTATCAAAAAGACTTTTACATCGGTAACTTTAAAACTACCACCACAGCAGGCATACAGGTAAGATATGATGATATTGATAATATTGAATTAACCCGCACCAAAGACAGAAAAATAAATACCGAACAAATAATGCTGGGCGATATCAATGAGTTTAATGGAGCCGCCTATTGGAACCAACAAATATTTCTTTCATCAAAACTGGATATTGCTGCGGCTTTGAGAGCCGATTATTTTACCAACGGTTATAATGATGAATTAACAGGCGAGATATTAACATCTAAGTCAACAATAATTAGCCCGAAGCTTACGCTTAATTACCGGCTGAATGATAAAGTGCAATTGTATTGGTACAATGGCCGGGGCTTTCACAGTAATGACACAAGGGTAGCAGTACAGGAAAATGGCAAAAAGGTGTTGCCGCCTGCATACGGAACAGATGTGGGTGGTATTTTTAGAATAGGCAAAAAACTAGTATTGCATTCTGCCTTGTGGTATCTGTGGTTGCAGCAGGAATTTGTGTACGTGGGCGATGAAGGTGTAGTAGAACCAGGTGGGCAAACACAAAGAATGGGTTTTGATTTTTCGGCAAGATGGGAAGTAGCCAAAAAATTGTTTGCTGATATTGATTTGAATGTTACACACCCAAAAGCATTAGGTGTTGCAAAAGAAGAAGGCTATTTACCATTAGCGCCTGTTTTTACAAGTGCTGGCGGATTAACGTATAGAAAAGAGCAGGGTTGGAATGGTAGTTTGCGTTATCGTTTCATGGGCGACCGACCTGCAAATGAAACTTACTCAGTTATTGCGCAAGGCTACTTTATAATAGATGCTGCTATCAACTACACAAAGAAAAATTGGGAATTGGGCTTTACAATTCAAAACCTGTTAAATACAAAATGGAAGGAAACCCAGTTTGATACAGAAAGCAGGTTACCATTCGAGCCAGCGCCCGTTTCTGAAATTCATTTTACACCGGGTACTCCGTTTTTTGCCAGGCTAAGTTTTACTGTTTCGTTTTAAAGTGTATTTGTTATATGGCGAAACAATGTAGCTAAGCAAAGGCAATGCGAAATCTGTAATCCTTCCCGATGGTTGGCAACTTCATTACTGAATCCGCAAATGAAGGTTGTAATGCTACTTGGCAATAAACAGAAAAAGCTCAAACGGTTGGCAAC
>JBGSIG010000878.1:0-1579 GCA_041742655.1 Ferruginibacter sp.
AACTCGATATTGAAACAAAAGAAGAAGCCCTGACCGTAGATGATCTGTATGGTTTGTATGAAGGCTATCCTTTTAAAATGAACGCCGGCTTTGAAAGTAGTGATGCTGATCTTTCCAAAATTTTAGAAATAGGCTGGCGAACTGCACGGCTGGATGCACATGAAACTTATATGGATTGCCCTTACTACGAGCAATTGCAATATGTAGGCGATACACGTATACAGGCGCTGGTTTCCTTGTACAACAGCGGTGACGATAAACTGATGCGAAATGCCATAGAGCAAATTCGTAATTCACTGATGCCCGAAGGCATTACACTGAGCCGTTATCCAACTGCTCATCCACAACAAATACCTACTTTTTCAATGATATGGATAGCTATGGTGTACGATTACTGGATGTATCGTGGCGATAGAAGTTTTATTAGCAAACAATTGCCTGTGGCAAGAATGGTACTTGATTTTTTTAAACAATTTCAACAAAGCGATGGCAGTCTTAAAGATGTTCCTTATTGGAATTTCACAGACTGGGTGAATGACAAGGGCTGGGATGCCGGGATGGCGCCAAAAAGTAAGGATGGCACATCTGCAGCGCTTGACCTGCAGTTGTTAATGGCCTATCAAACAGCAGCTTTATTGGAAAACCAAACAGGCATGCAATCCTTTGCCGATATTTATTTAAAGCAGGCAAGCCAGTTAAAAAAAAGTATTTTGGCAAATTACTGGAGCCCGCAACAAAAAATGTTTAGTGACACAAAAGAAAGATTATTGTATTCACAGCATTGTAATTCATTGGCGATACTTACAGATATGGTTACGGGTAACTCTGCAACAACATTGGCAAAAACTATCATAACAGATACAGGTATCAGTAAAACCACTGTTTATTTTCGTTACTATCTTAACCGAGCCATTGTAAAAGCAGGGCTGGGAAATCTCTATCTTCAACTACTTGATAAGTGGAAAGAAAATATTTCAATGGGCCTTACCACATGGGCCGAAATGGACGATGTAAGCGCCTCCCGTTCCGATTGTCATGCATGGGGAAGCAGCCCAAATATAGAGCTATACCGAGTTGTGCTCGGCATTGAGAGCGATGCTCCTGGCTTTACCAAAGTAAAAATCGAACCTCATTTGGGAACATTAATAAATGTAAGTGGTTTTATGCCACATCCAAAAGGAAAAATTACTGCCAGCTATAAACAGGAGGCAAATGGAAACTGGAAATGTATAATTGAATTGCCACAAACTGTTAGCGGTACATTTATCTGGAAGGGCCAAACACATTTGTTGCACGAAGGCGATAATTCTTTTATGCTTTAGGTGATTCGATGGATGAATTGTGGAATTGCTGTATTGTTGTGTTGTTTAATGGTTGATTATTGGCAATTTTACTTACTTTGCTCGCCTTTTTTTCAATTCTTTAAACTTAAATCACAAGTGGCTTCTGTGTCATCCACTATGGCGCCCATTTTTTTAGGTAATGTACTGATAAATGGTTGGTGATTTTTTCAAATCTTTTACATATACTGTGTTGTTAATCCGAAGAGGAAGTAAGCTCTGCCGGAGGGCAACTTAGC
>JBGSIG010000879.1:0-3409 GCA_041742655.1 Ferruginibacter sp.
ACCGCTTATTTTCATTTGCTCATTGAACAACCCCACTTCATTGAACGTGGCTTTATTGATGGCAACGTTGGCTATATTGCCTGCAATAGACCCCGTAAAAAATGCGATGCGTGCATGTAACACCGGCGAAACAATTGAAGGTGTGTCGTCATTTTGCCTGACACTTACATCCTTCCCACTTGCATCAATATAATTTGTACCTGTATAGCTAAATCCAATTTCCGGATGTTGATCATGAAATGCCACTACTTCTGTTAAACAGTTTGGATAAAGAATATCATCCTGCGACCATATCTTAATGATGGAACCCCGGCTTTTTTTTATTAAAAAATTGAGGTTAAAAAACAGGCCTTTGTTTTCAGCATTTCGAAAAAGACTTATTCTTTCATCTTTTAACGACAGCAGGTATTCCCAGCTTCCGTCATTGGAACAATCATCAACAATTAAAAATTCAAAATCAGTAAAATTTTGGTTTAGTACAGAATCAACAGACAGTTTCAAATATTTAATCCCATTATACACGGGTAGTATGATTGATACAATCGGCATGCTTTTATCAGCCCGTAAAATCAACATATTATACGGGCAACGATTTTTATTCAATACTATTTACCGCATATTCGATAGCAGTAACAATATGGGTGAATGTAAAAGACCGAATTGCTATTCGGGATTGCCTGCCCATTTCTTCCAAAGTTCTTTTATCTTTTAGCGAAGTTGCAATTAGCAGGTCAAGGCTGTTGCGGTTTTCCAAATCGATTATCAATCCATTAATGTCATTGCGAATGAGATCTGCAGCGCCCCCAGTTTTAGTAGTGGCAACCACCGCTTTCCCACAAGCCATAGCCTCGTTTAATGCAAGGCCCCATGTTTCACCCGGACCTTTCGATGGTAGTATTAAAATGTCGCTCATCCGGTAAATAGCCGGCATTTGTTGCTGGTTTCTAAAACCAAACATCAATATCCTGTCGTCCATTAAAGCGGCCAGCTTTATTTCATCAGACATTTCCCCACTGCCAACAAATAAAACCTTTAAACGCTTATCCTTTATTTTCTCTAATAGTTTTATTAAGAAAACTGGATTCTTCTTTTGCTCCAGTTTGCCGACAAATAGCAATACAAGGTCTCCTTGCTGAATACCCGAATTATTTTTCAATGCAACTGCCTCTTTTTGAAAGACATCATCCGGCTCCGAAAAACGTTCGTTGTCAATTGCGTGCGGTGCATAAATTAGCTGATCTGCCTTTAGGCCATATTCACTAAAATATGCCTTGTTATTTGATCCCACATAAAAAGCGTAGTCAACAAAACTATACACCCACCTCAAAAAAAAACGGCGAAAATACTTTTTTACTATACCCTGTTCATCAAGCAAGGTAGAATCACCCCGGAAGAATACTGGTAGTTTTTTATGAAAATAACGGAGGCATTTAAGGTGACTGTTGAAACACCAGCCAAAAACTAAAACGGCGTTGGGCTTCCAGGCCTTTATTTCATTGATCAAACCAGGATTAACTATTCCATTAAAATGATGGCTGCCGGGTTTGCCGGCAACATTTTGTACAAAAGTATAGTCATAACCGTCCAGCAATGGTATATCCCAGTTCACCTCTTTATCAAAACCCGGATCGTACTTTTTACTTTCCTTTAATTGCCCCCAGGTGTAAAAGACCTTTAAAACCAGGTGCTGCCTTTCAGCTAATAATCTAAACCACGGTGCATTATATTGAATGGGATGGGTAGAAATTATAGCTAGTCTCTTCAAGTTCTATTCTATTTAGAAAAATATCAGTAGGTTTTATCAGTCCAATTGGGTGCATTCCAAATTGTATCGGAAAATCAAGTTTTTAATTTCCGTATAAAATAAAAACTATAAATCTTCTCTAACAAAAACTGCATCGCACCATGCAAGTTTGTCATTGCCATAAATTGGATTATAAATGTCCTGTAGCTGGTATCCAAATTTTGAAAGATATAAAGTTATATCTGCAAACAAAGGGTGATCAATATATTGCTGTATAAAATAGGCTTCCGTATATATGACATCAATTTTTTTATGAGCTAATAAATCTTCAGCACCGTTTAATGCATTTAATTCACTGCCCTGGATATCCAACTTCAGAATATGAATTTGCTCAATTTTTTGTTCTATATAACTTTGTGCTATGGTTTTAACGGGAACATTTATTTGAGCTATATTCTTTACCTGGCTGTCAGAATTTAGTCCTGCTTTTTGGGAAGGCAAAAAAGAACTGGTATCAATACTTTTATTTACAAAAAATATTTGCTCACCAGTAAAATTACTTATACCGGTATTTTCAATGTTTATATTTTTATAATTTTCAAACTTACTTTTTATTTCTTCACACAAGCTAACTATTGGTTCAAATGCCACTATCCGTGCACCGGGAAAATAATCAACAAATTTTGCAATTGTAGACCCCCTGTTGGCCCCTATATCGTAAATGGTAATTGGCCTGTCTCCAAAAATTTGTTTAAAAAAATCAAATTCATCTTTCTTGAAATCGCCTTTACCTAATGATTGCAAATATCCCAGGCCATGCACCTGAACATTCAGTGGCCTCAAGATTTTGTTTATTCGATTTTTTAAGCTCATAATTGCACGGTTGAAATTGCCTTTATCAAATGCTGAGTGGAGGAGGCATCATCATAATGCCACCTAACTTCTTTGTAATTACCTTCTGCATTATCGTATTTAATTATTTTCTGCCAATCATCAATAGGCCTGATTACAATTGCCTCCGACAAGAACGCTGCCCAATAACTAAAAGTGCTGCTTTTAGAAAGTAGCAGTATCTTACTTTTACTCAACAAAAGAATATCCAGTATATCGGGTTTGTCTGCAGCGATGCTAACAAAAGGCAGCGACAATAAATTCCCCAATTCACTTTCTTCCGCATCAGTAAAAATCGTAACCGGCAGAGACTGCCCTACGGTGGCCCTTATTACATTAATACCTTCAATAAAATACTGCAGTGGAGTTGTTTGGCTTCCCAGTTTAAAATCACCTCTTCTTATATGCACCCCAATAACCGGAACACTAAAGGCTCTTAATCTATTTTTCATCTGCTGAGTCAGCAGGTTATTTAGCTCAGCAGATATTATCCCATGGTGCTCCCGTATATCTCCAAAAACATCATTGCTGGTTAACGCATTCTTAAAAACAAAAAGATTTTTTTCAGCTTTAGCGGATGGAGGCAATTTGCAAACTTTCGGGTCTTTTTCTATGGGCAGCATTGTGCAGGCTATGCTATTCAGCCATCGCTTCCAGAAAGGTGTTTCTACGAAATAGCCCCTGTAAAAACGTCTCTTTTTCTCGCCACGCAACAAGGCGCCCCAGCGTAAGCCCCACCAGGAGGAGCTAGTGTAAGGCAACTCATTAATTTTT
>JBGSIG010000880.1:0-7172 GCA_041742655.1 Ferruginibacter sp.
AAAAAAAAAGCTGATAGCAGTAAGAAAAAAGAAGCAAAACCATTTAGCACTAAAACTGCCACTATACGCTCAGCAATTTTACCCGGCTGGGGGCAGGCTTACAATAAAAAATATTGGAAAATTCCGATCATTTATGCTGCATTAGGTACCACTGCTTACTTATTTTTTGACAATCTGAATACATACAAATCTTTAAAGCAATCTTATATTTATAAGACTGACGACATCCCTGGAAATGATGCATTGATTCCACCCGAGTATCAAAATTTAAACGCAAACTCATTACAAATTTACCGCAATGAATATCGCAAATATGTAGATTACTCCGTATTGTTTTTCTTCATCTTTTGGGGGTTAAATGTAGTAGACGCCACGGTTGATGCTCATTTAAAAGCATTTGATGTAAGCGACAATCTTAGCCTGCAGATTCATCCTGGCTTTAGCCCAATGGCAAATACAAACGGAATTAGTTTTGTGTTTGATATTCACTCAAAAAACAAAGGCGCTAAATAATTTATATTTGCATTTATCAATTAAAAATCAAAAGGAATTTATTCAACAAATAATCTTCCCAAAAAATGAATATAGCACTGATAGGTTACGGTAAAATGGGCAGGGCCATTGAAGAAATTGCATTGCAAAGAGGCCATACCGTTGTATTAAAAATTGATATTAATACAATGGAGCAGTTTACAAATGAAAACCTGAAGCAATGTGAAGTAGCAATAGAATTTACAAGTCCGCACAGTGCCGTTAAAAATATTATTACCTGCTTAAACGCAGGAGTGCCCGTAGTAAGCGGCAGTACCGGTTGGCTTGATAGGTGGGAAGAAGTAAAAACCACCTGCGCCGCAAAAAATGGATCGCTCATTTATGCCAGTAACTACAGTATCGGCGTAAATATTTTTTTTGAAGTAAATAAAAAGCTTGCACAGTTGATGAAACAGCATACATCGTATGAAGTAAGTATGACAGAGATTCATCATACTGAAAAAAAAGATGCGCCAAGCGGAACCGCCATAACATTAGCAGAACAGATAATCGAAAATATCGGTCGAAAAAAGCAATGGGTAAACCAGCACAGTCTTTCAGTAGATGATCTGCCTATCATCAGCGAAAGAATAGATCCTGCTCCAGGCACACATGTGGTTAAATACAGTTCTCCAATTGATGACATTGAGATTATCCATACAGCGCATAATCGCAAAGGGTTTGCTTCCGGAGCAGTGTTAGCGGCAGAATTTCTAAAAAACAAACAGGGAATATTCAGCATGAAGGACGTATTAGGTTTTTAATTTTATTGGTATTGGATTTATTTTTTTCCTAAAAAAAATTGCCCCAATATGTTTTTCCCTTATTTTTGCACTCCATTTAAAAAATGGTGTGAGAATTGGTAGCTCAGTTGGTAGAGCATCCCGATTTTTTCGGGAGGGTCCTGCGTTCTGAAAAGTTCTTGATAATAAAAATGAATTGGTAGCTCAGTTGGTAGAGCAATACACTTTTAATGTATGGGTCCTGGGTTCGAGTCCCAGCCAGTTCACAAAGCCGCTTCGTAGTTGAAGTGGCTTTTTTGTTTTTAGTAATTTATGTATTGCAATATACTCTGGCTTTTTATATTTTTATCACATGCCTTACATTTACATTCTATATTCTGCTAAGCTTGATAAGTATTATGTCGGGGCTTGTACAGATTTAACACGACGGCTATATGAACATACTATCGGCCATTCTAAATTTACTTCTTTAGGCATTCCATGGCAGTTGAAATACTCCGAGGAGTTTGAAACGCTGCAATTAGATAAAAAAAGAGAATTGAAGATAAAGAAAATGAAATCGCGGAAATATATTGAAGCGGTTTTCACGTAGTTCAGTTCGAAGCGCATCCCGGTTTTATCAACGTTCAACTCAGGGCAAGTGAACCACAAAACCAAATTGAAGGGCAGCACCTTCCCTAGCGCACTGCTCGCTCAAATCAACATTACCTTATCACCGAATGTACATTTATGAAATATTAAATGTAGTTTTAAAGCAAACCATATTTTTAGTTTCTGATGTTTAATGCTCTTTTTTACTCATTTTTAAGAAAAGTTTGTTTTTCAACACCAGCATAACTAACTTATTTTTGCCTATAACGTTTTTTATGAATGATTTCTTTAGAAATAAGGTGGTAGCAATTACGGGCGGCAGCGAAGGTATCGGCAAGGCCTTGATTGACAAATTAATACCAATGGGTGCCAAAGTGGCTACCTGTGGGCGCAACCAGGATAAACTATACAATTTACAGGTGCAATACTCAAACCATTTATTGCATACAATGGTGGCAGATGTTAGTGATTATGCCGAGTGTGAAAACTTTATCAATTCTACCATTGACACTTTTGGTGGTATTGACATTTTAATTAATAATGCCGGCGTTTCTATGAGGGCCCTGGTTAAAGACGTAAACCTTGACGTAGTAAAAAAAATAATAGACACTAATTTTTATGGAACAGTCTATTGTACCAAACTTGCGTTGAATTCCATTATTGAAAGAAGTGGAACGATTGTAGGTATATCCTCTGTGGCAGGTTATAGAGGCCTGCCGGGCAGAAGTGGTTACTCGGCTTCTAAATTTGCTGTAATCGGGTGGCTTGAATCCTTGCGTATAGAAATGGCTGACAGCGGCGTTAATATTATGTGGGCATGCCCCGGATTTACCAGGAGCAATTTGCGAAATGCAGCACTTGACAGTAAAGGGAAAATCCATGGCGAAAGCCTGATGAATGAGACTATTTTGATGCAACCTGACGTATGTGCCCACCGTATTTTACGGGCAATTTCTAAACATAAACGATCGCTGGTACTTACTTTTAGAGGTAGACAAATAGTTTTCCTAAATAAAATTTTTCCATTGCTGGCAGACAGGATCATAAAAAAAATTTTTATGAGCGATGGCTTATTGACAAAGTAACCCGAAAGCACTCCATAGAAAAGACAGCAATTTTGTCTCATTAAATATTTGATCACTCTAAAATTACAACGAAACAAATAGCCCTGCATGCCTTTACTAACCCTTACATCAGACATTGGCCAGCAAGATTTTCTTGTGGGTGCAATTAAAGGACAGTTACTTCAGCACGCTGATTTTTTTACATTGGTAGATGTTACGCACCAGGTTTCCCCTTTTAATTACCCACAGGCTGCGTATGTATGCAGAAACGCCATTAAAAATTTCCCTCCCGGCACCTTTCATTTAATATTGGTAAATTTATTTGACGAAAAACCAGAACACCTCTTAATTGCGCATCATAATGGCTATTATATCGGCTGTGCCGACAATGGCCTGCTGACGATGATACTGGAGGAAGTTCCGCAAAAAATCACTGCAATCAAGCTCGATAAAACACAGCAAAAAAATACGCTGTATTGTACCACTGTTTTTGCAAAAGCTTTCAGCGAACTGCACAACGGCAAAACCATTGATGAGGTTGGCGATGCTACCATTTCAATACATGTAAAAAATCCACTGCGATCACTACGCGGTCACAATTGGATAGAAGGCCAAATAATTTTTATTGATAATTTTGAAAATGTAATTGTTAATATCACCAGAGACGAATTTGAAGAACAGCGAAAAGGGCGAAGCTTCAAAATTATATTTAAAAGAGATGAAATAATAGACAAGATAAGTGATACCTATGCGGATGTTGCTGACGGCGAAAAATTAGCTATGTTCAATTCTGCAGGTTATCTTGAGATTGCGATTAATAAAGGAAATGCAGCCGGGCTTTTTGGATTACAGGGCTTTTCAGAAAAACAACAGCAGGCTCAACAACAATACATAAATAACCGGCTATTTTATCAAACAGTGAAAGTTTATTATGACTAACGCTGCTAACAAATATCTGACAACATAAAATCCAGTTTGGATGGCAATGTCACCTATCAAATCAAAAATTCCATTACCCAACTGCATTTGACTTTCATAAACACTATATCAACCGACCAATCGTCCGATAAGGAATTGGTTACTGCTTTTAAACAAAGTGATGATATACAATATTTGAGCAGACTTTACCTGAGATATATGGACCTTGTATTTGGTGTTTGCCTTAAATATTTTAAAGACGTTGAACGCAGTAAAGATGCAGTAATGGATATTTTTGAGGAGCTCAATACCAAACTAAAACTGCATGAGGTAGACAATTTCAAAGGATGGCTGCATGTATTGGCACGAAATTACTGCCTGATGAAACTTAGAAACCCCCGAAATAAACTTACAGCCGAATTCAATGCCAACATTATGCAATCCGGCTATATTGAGCATCTTTCAAATGAGGCATTGGAAAAAGAGGAGTCCTTTAAACAATTGGAAATATGTTTGCAAACATTGCCCAACGATCAAAAGCGAAGTGTTGAATTATTTTATATGCAAAAAAAATGTTATAAAGAGATTGCAGAAATAACCGGGTTTGACTTGAATAAAGTAAGAAGTTATATACAAAATGGAAAAAGAAATTTAAAATTGTGTCTTGAAGCAAAAAAGGCAGTGGAATAAATGGGAGAAGGCGAAATAAATAACATTTATACGACAGAAGATATTGAAAAATATTTTTCAGGCAGGCTATTGCCTGCGCAAATGCATGCTATGGAAAAGGCTGCTCTGGACGATCCATTTTTGGCAGAGGCTATGGAAGGCTATGGCGTAATGAAGAATGAGACCTGCGCTAACGAACTTGATGAGCTTAGGGCCAAATTTCAGCAAAAAAAAGATTCCGATGCGCTGGTTGCGCCCATCACCAAATCTTTTAAATGGTGGAAAGCTGCGGCTGCAATACTGGTTATCTGTTTTGGCGGGTGGCTTACATACCTGTCTACTAATTCGGCATCCCCAGAAAATAAAACAATTGCGGTAAACACTTTAAAAAATGACAGCACTAATACTTCTTTAAATACAACCGACAATGCCGGTTTGATTTCAACGCAGGATACGATATTACTAACAGAAAAAAATGCCACCCCGTCCATTGCCCAGGTGAAAATATTACCGGATGCTGAAACCAAATTAGCCGACACAACCGCAAAAGTTGCCAGTGAAAAAGCTTCAAAAAAAACCGCTAGTGACGACCCTGAAAATCAGAATGCGGGTGACAACAATAGTGCTCTAGCGTCATTGCCCACAGAAAATGATATTGCATTTGCGCCAGCGGCAAAAGACAAAGCATTAAACAACGATGGATTCCAAAACAGCGGGCAGGCAGCTATCAAAAAAGAGGTTGTTTTCAACCACACTTTTAATGCAGCAGTTATTGGCCCCGACAAAACACCGTTGCCTTTTGCCAATATTTTGGTAACCAGCGAAAATGTGGGCACTTATGCGGATGTTCAAGGCAAATTCAGGTTGCTTTCTTCCGATTCTGTTTTGATAGTTAAAGTGCGTGCTGCTGGTTACCTGCCGCGTAATATTCAGCTTAATAGCAGTGCTGTACAAAATACCATCGTGTTGGATGAGCAACAGGTAGCGGCGGAAGACATTGTAAAATTCAACAGTAAAGCAAAAAAAAGTATGGCGGCAGATAGAAGAGCTATGGTGTTTGACACTGTGCTAAATGTGGAACCTGCCGATGGCTGGAGTAATTACGGCATCTATCTCTCCAACAATTTGTTCCCTTCTGCCGAAATAGTACAAAATAATATTCATGGAGAAGTGGAAGTAAGTTTTGATATACTAAGCAATGGTGCTGTCAGCAATGTTAACATAACTAAATCATTGTGCGGAGATTGCGATAAAGAAGCAATGCGTGTAATTAAAGAGGGGCCACAATGGAAGGCAAAAGAGGGAAAGAAAAAGAAGGGGAAAGTGAAAATTAAATTCTAACAATTCCTTGCCCGCGGTAGAGGAAATGCAAACTATCAATTCTTTCAAAAATAAATTTTGTGTAATGAAAAAATTAATCATTGCCTTTACGTGCATTAGTTTTATTTTATTCAATGCTGCCGCGGCACAGGTAAAACTACCTTCCTCCTCTCCCACACAAACAATAAAACAAGATTTTGGCATGGGCTCCATTGAATTGACTTATTCGAGGCCGGGAGCCAAGGGAAGAATGGTATTTGGCGACCTGGTTCGCAATGGGCAATTATGGCGAACCGGTGCAAATGAAGCTACAAGATTGACATTTACAACGCCGGTAGAAATGGGTGGCAGAAAAATAGATAGTGGCACCTATGTGCTATACACCATACCCAACGAAGAATCGTGGCAGGTTATCATAAACAAGGGAATAAAAAACTGGGGTGTTGAAGGATACAAGGAATCAGAAAACGTGGTTAGTTTTATAGTGCCAGTTGCTAAAACGCAATTAAAAATCGAGACTTTCTCCATGCAGTTTGCAAACATGAAACCTCAAAGTTGCGAGCTGCAGTTAATGTGGGACAAGAAGATTGTTGCAATACCCATTACCACTAATATTAACGGAAAATTAAAGGCGCAGATAGAAGCCGCAATGCTTACAGACGAGAAGCCATATTGGACAGCTGCGCAATTTTATTTTGAATACGACAGAAGTTTAATCAAAGCACTGGAAAATGTAACCAAAGCAACAGAAGGAAATCCAAAAGCATTTTACATGTTTTTTTACAAAGCTAAAATTCAAAAAGAGATGGGTAAAAACGCGGAGGCGATGGCAACCTCCAAAATATCTTTGGCCTTGTCAAAAGAAGCAAACAACGAAGATTATATAAAAATGAATCAGCAGTTGCAAAAAGAAATAAGACAGGCAACGAACTAAATAATCCTGATTTATACCGATGATTCTACAAGCTTTTTACTGCCCGGTAGTATTGCCTGTAATAACAACCCAAGCACAATAACTAACAGCGCACCGATAACATTAAGCCATAAAAACGAAATTATATCCAGTTTATAAATAAGAAAAATCAGCAACTCAGAAATTACCGAAGCAATAAAAACAGCATTGGCCTTAATATGCTTTATCCAGAACGCCACTAAAAAAATACCCAGTATAACTCCATAAAAAAGTGATCCTAAAATATTTACCGCTTCAATTAAACTGTTGCCAAGGTTGTGTGCAAACATAGCGACGATGATGCAAAAAATGCCCCAGGCAAAAGTGTACCGTCGGGAAATACTGTAATCTTGTGCTTCGGAACAATCTTTATTAATAAATTTT
>JBGSIG010000881.1:0-2699 GCA_041742655.1 Ferruginibacter sp.
TCGGTTAGAACAGTCATTTTTAAGTTATGCAACTTACTGGTCAACACAGCCGCAACTTTTTGATTGGCTTGTAAAGTGAACGTATTGTCAATGGATTTGGGAGCTTTTTTAGCGTTAGTAAAATCAAAAGAACTGTCGCTCAGCTTAATCAGAACACCGCTTGGGATGTTTTCTTGGTTGGTTTCTAATACCGATTCAGAATGAATAATTAAATCTTGATTGGTCACATTTCCTTGATGACCATCTAAATTAAAATAGCTGTGTTGGGTTAGATTCAATAAGGTATCTTCCGTGCTATGAGCGTGAAATTCCACAATTACCTGATTGGATTCGGTAAGCATATAGGTCACTTCAGCCATTAGGATTCCGGGATAATTTTCTTCTAAATGTTGACTGATGTATTCTAAAGTAAGGGAAGGATAGTCTCCTTCGCTTATTTTTTTAAGTTTCCAAAATTGTTGACTGAAACCTTTAACACCACCATGCAATTGATGGGCACCATGATTTTTCGTTAAGTTGATTTCTTTTCCGTTTAAGGAAAAAGTAGCCTGGTTTATTCTTCCCGCAAATCGTCCGAGAACGGCACCAACATAGGGAGCACTGGGCAAATCATAGGAGGCAATGTAATCGGCTAAGGAGTCAAAACCCAATACCACATCAATCTTTTCCTGATTTGACAACGGGAATTTCAACGAGGTAATGGTCGCTCCATAGTTGATAACCGACAATTCCATACCGTTTTTATTCCGTAGGGTATAACATAAAACCTCTTTCCCGTCCGGAAGGATTCCGAAAGAGTTGACATTTTTTGGGTGATCTATTTGTGAAAAATGCATTTTTTAGATGATTTTAATACTAATGTGTCATCAAATGTAGGAAACAAAAAATAAAAACCATACCGGTACCTACCGGTTTTTGATTATCTTGCCACCAGTTTTTAGTAAATGGATTTTTTATGAAGCTAATTTCTGTACAGAATCATTCCGGCGTTCCAAAATACAAACAGATTATTGCATCCGTCGAGGCGGCCATTGCCGAAAAGCGGTTACAAAAAGGAGACAAGTTACCTTCTGTAAACAAAGTGAGTTTAGAATTTTCAATTTCCCGCGATACGGTTTTACTGGCGTATGAAGAATTAAAAAAAAGGGGAATTGTTTTTGCTATTCTCGGTAAAGGCTATTATATAAAAAGTGTGGAATTTAGTTTTGAACAACGTTTTTTTGTGCTTTTTGATGAGTTGAATGCGTTTAAGGAAGATTTATATACTTCTATTTTGGAATCCATTGATAACAAAGCCCAGATTGATATTTTCTTCCATCATTTTAATTTGGAAATGTTCCGAAAACTGATCAATGAAAGTAACGGCAATTATTCCAAATACATCATTATGCCTACCAATTTAGTGGGAGCAGCCAACCTTATCAAAACACTGCCTAAAAATGATGTCTATATTTTAGACCAAACCAATGAAGAATTAAGGGAGTATCCTTCTGTTCATCAAAATTTTGTCAAAGATATGTACCAAGCTTTGGTGAAGGCCAAAGAAAAATTGGATAAATACCAACAATTGATTTTGATATTTCCCGGATTTAAAGAACCATTGGGCATGGTCAAAGGGTTCTTGAAATTTTGTAAGGAGTTTAATTTTGGGCACGAAGTAATTGTTGATTTTGAGGTAAGAACCATCGCAGTCGGCAATGTGTATATCATTCCGAACGACCGCCATTTGGTTCAGGTAATTGAGCAATCCAAAAAACAACAGTTGCGTATTGGGCAGGATTTCGGAATTATATCCTACAACGATACGCCCCTGAAAAAAGTGGTGGAAAATGGAATCACCACGATTTCAACTGATTTTAAAGCAATGGGAGCTTGCTTGACTGAAATGATTTTTACCAATAAAAAAGAACAAGTGGAAAACCAAAGCCAATTAATCATTCGAGCTTCCTTGTAAAAGTTGTTGAGTATTGTTTTTTTTGAATTAATGAATATAGATAATTGTCAAAAAAGCAATAAATTTACAAGACAAATTTCCCTAACGGAAAAGTAGGGCTGTCCCTTAAAAGATTCTTTAAATGAAGGCTTTCATTTCAAAATGCATTTTTCTTTTTCTTGCTTTATTTTGTTTAAGTGGTTACACTCAATCAGATTCTTTAGTTGTAAAACAAAGAGATTTAAAAGATGTCTATTATAAAGTTTTCAAAATAGATGATTCTTTAGTTTCTGAGCGAGATTACCAAGATAAAAAAGCGGTTTTTTCATTACTTCCGGCACCATCCTCCTCTTCTACCGGGGCAGAAAGAGCACTCGTAATTTCATTTGTAACCACTTTTTATCTAAGTGAATTGGAAAATACAAATATGTCTATCATTTCGTTCACGCCGTCGTTAACTTTTTCCAACCAATATATTTTCCCGGTGCAAACATATTTGTATACGAAAGGGAACAAATACATTTTAACGGGCGATTATCGCTATATGATTTATCCGCAATCTACCTATGGTATTGGAGCTAACAACTACGAAAACGAACAATCTGTTTTAGATTACCAACAATGGCGGTTGTATCAATATGTAGCCCGTCGGGTGAAAAAGCAGTTATACCTCGGTTTAGGATTTTTGTTGGATAATTATCATAATATTTCAGAGGAATCTTTTATTGAAGGAGAAACCGACTATGTAAAATACATGAAGAATGAT
>JBGSIG010000882.1:0-4984 GCA_041742655.1 Ferruginibacter sp.
AGCCGCATTGAAAAGATTGAAGAGCCTTTTATAAGAGCCCAGATGATAAGTAAGCCGGAATACATTGGCAATATAATGACCTTGTGTATCAGCAAACGTGGTGTGTTAATCAGCCAGGGATATCTTACACCAACAAGAGTGGAACTAAGTTTTGATATGCCTTTGACGGAGATTGTTTTTGATTTTTACGACAGGCTAAAAAGTATCACCAGGGGCTATGCCTCTTTTGATTATCATCCGATAGAGTACCGGCCCAGCGATATAGTAAAAATGGATATTTTACTAAACGGTGATAAATTGGATGCATTGAGTGCATTAATTCATAGGGCAAGGGCTCATGAGTTTGGTAGAAAATTATGTGAAAAGTTAAAGGAACTGTTGCCACGGCAGCAATTTCAGATTGCTATCCAGGCCAGCATTGGCGCCAAAGTGGTGGCAAGGGAAAACATTAGCGCCATACGCAAAGACGTAACGGCCAAATGTTATGGCGGGGATATCAGCCGCAAACGCAAGTTGTTGGAGAAACAAAAAGAAGGTAAAAAGAGAATGAAACAAATAGGCAATGTAGAAGTGCCTCAAGAGGCATTCTTAGCAGTGTTGAAACTGAATGATTAACGCTGGGCATAGGTTTTCTGTTTGTCCTATGTTCAAAAATAAATAACTATCATATGAGCCAGTTTTCTTTAGACCCGGAAATGAGATTTGAAATAACCGCCCGTTTTATTGCGAAGGGTGTAGATGCGCCAGTGACGGGTGAATCTTTTAAAGTATGCCTTTTTGATAAGGATATATTTGACAATGATTTTATTGGTCAAAGCGGATTGGATGAAAACGGTTATGTGAAAATATCTTTTCACCATGAGGCGTTTGGTGATTTGGCAAATCTTGAAGCTTTCCCGGATTTTTATTTTGTAGTGTATAAAAATGATATCCCAATATTTCAAAGCAAGGTCATAAAAGATGTTGACCTGGTGGCCCTGGAGCAATACAAAAAAGGAGAGGGAGAAGTGATTGATCTTGGCACCTACCTTATTGATGCCTGATTTTACATTGGAAAAAGTAACTGGAGCTCTTTATCTTTTTCCCGATTTGCTTAATTCTGTGGAGTATTGTCCTTCAGTTTATTTTCGTCAGTATTGCCTTGTGCATCTTTAATCGGGTTTGGCACCGGTTCAAAACCTTCAGGCGTTATTTGGTTAAAAACTTTATTCACGTGTACCCATTTTCCCTCTTTCCATTTAAATCCTTCATAATCACCATCGGGTATTAGCGTCCATTTCTTTTTAGGTTCACCGCTTTCAGATTCCAGGTGTTCAAATACAATCATGCCTAAGTCATCATCGTAGTTCATTCTTGCGGCTGCATTTTTTTTATACTCCATAATATACCTGCTGGTGGCGGGCTGCTGAAGGGTATCATTTTCAAAGCTAAAATAGCGACCTCCAAACTCAGGTTCATCGTTCATAAAATTCAGTACTTCAATTATTTTACGATTGGTTCGGATATTATTTTCATCGTAGCCCAATAATGTATAGAAGGTCTGGTTGCCACTTTTTGTTTGAATGATTTTATAGTACACAGCTCCAATCCAGCCTTTATTATTGCCGATGGTATCAGCAATATTGATAGTTACATCAGACTTATCGATTAGCGGATATAATTTTAAGGAGCCATCAGAAGTTTTCATTTGTATGGCGCCATGCTGGCGAATAACATTCTCGCTGATTACGAGCTGCCAGGTAAAAATCCTAAAACTGCTGTCGGGTGGATATAATTTAGAAATAGATTTCAAAGAATCGAAAGGGTAGTAGAAGGAGTTAGTTGTTTTTAAAGCCCGTACAAACATTTTGGTAAATGCGCTGTCAGCGTTAAACCGGTTTTGCGCACTGATGCTCTGCACCATGTCATTTGCGTAATTTTTTATTGAATCTTCTTTTTGGCTTAAAACCGTACGTTCGCTTTTACTAATGCGTTGCGAAAAGCAACAAAAATTGAAAAGGATAAGGGTAACAAATAAACATGGTTTCTTCATTTGATAAATTTATAGAATTACTTCTACATGCAACGGAATACTTCTTGTACGAGCGCAAAATTAACGAAAGCTTACAAGCTTAAAGCAAACTGGTATAGGGTTTCATACACGCCATCAAGATAAGTTACTTCATTAGGCGCTTCAGGGGTGGTGCTGGTGATGAAAATGGTTTTAGCTCCAATGCGATGCCCAAATTCCATATCGCTGGTGTTATTGCCAACCATGATAGATTTTGTAAAATCAATATCGGGAAATTCATCTTTTGCCATTAAAGCCATGCCTGTATTTGGTTTACGGTTGGGGCTATCCTTATCAAGGTCGGGGCAAAAGTAAATGCCATCTATCCTTCCACAGGAAGCAGCAATTTCATTTTGCATATTCTGATGAACTATGTGTAGATTTTCCAGTTTGGTAATTCCCTTGCCCACGCCCCGCTGGTTAGTAATAATGATGATGTACCTGAATTTATCGGCAAATATTTTCAGAGCTTCTTTTACACCTTCATAAAATTTAAAATCGGCCCATTCATTTACGTACGCCAAATGTTGCTCATGGTTAATAACGCCATCCCTGTCTAAAAAAAGGGTCCAGTTTTTATCAACTTGAATTTTGCTCATGGCACTATTTCTTTAATAAATTCATTTGCACCATTTTTTTGACTATTTACTCCGAGCACTTTTTTATAGTCTTCCTGGAACCGTTGATAGTCTTCCGGTATGCCGATATCTATAAAGTACTCATCATTGGTAACTCCGAATATTTTTTTGACACCGGTATTCTTTTCAAGATATTCTTTTTCAAAAGAAAAAACTTCAGGATAGTCACCTGTTTGAAGCTTGGCTACCGTTAATGCATATACGCCGCCATTGATGTGCCCGGCTGAGCAAAATTGCTTTTCGTTAAACGCAGCTATAGAATTATTATCATTTAAAGCAACAGCTCCATACCTATCGAAGTTTTTCATTTCCTTTAAGCCAATGGTGCAGTCTGCGTCATGTGCTTCATGAAACCGGGATAATTTACTAATGTTGATGGCAAATAATGTGTCCCCATTTACTATTACTGCATTTTTTTCAGAAACTACTTTACAGGCTTCTTTTATTGCACCGCCGGTACCCAATTGTTTTGCCTCAACGACATATTTTTTCTGCAGCTCACTGTAATTCTCCTCCAAATAATCAATGATGACTTCGCTTTTATAACCTAAAGAAAAAATGAACTTCTCAATACCTTCCTTTTTTAGATAAGCGATTACAAAAGCAATAAAAGGGATACCGTCTACCGGTGCCATACATTTAGGTAAATCGGCTACTGCGCTGCGTAAACGGGTTCCAAGGCCTCCTGCCAATATGATTGCTGTTTTTATCATAAGCGTTTTCCCCCATCCCCTAAAGGGGAGTTATTCGATGAGTCTGATGATTTCAAGCAGGTGTAATTTTTTTTCACTATTAATTTATAATACTAACAAAGATGCAATGCTGAATCATCCTAAGTTCCCCCTTCGGGGGACAGGGCTAAATATTTTTTCTTCAACCAGTTGGCAAATGATGTGTCCCAACAATATATGGCTTTCCTGTATGCGAGGCGTATCGGTAGAAGGAACGTTCAACAGGTGATCAGAAATTGATTTCATTTTGCCGCCTGCAAGGCCAGTAAAGCCAATGGTGATCATTTCTTTTTCCTTTGCAGTTTCAAAAGCTTTCACAATGTTAGCGCTATTGCCGGAAGTACTTAAGCCAACCAGCACATCACCTTTTTTGCCTAGGCCTTTTATCAATCTCGAAAAAATTACATCATAGCTGTAATCATTGCCAACGGCGGTAAGGTAACTGGTGTTGCAATGCAAGGCTTCTGCGGGTAACGCATCCCTGTCAATATAAAAACGGCCACTGAACTCTGCTGCCAGGTGCTGCGCATCTGCTGCACTACCGCCATTGCCACAAAACAATACTTTGTTGCCGGCATTAAAAGCATTTACTATAACCGTAACACAATCTGAAATAGTACTGACAATTTTTTCATCTGTCAGCAAAAGTTGTTTTACTTTAATGGAAGCATCAATAATATCTTTTATTTGCTGCGACATAATTTATTAATTTACCTGTAGCGCCGTAAACAAAAAGTTGTTGGAAGCTGCAACAGGAGTAAGGTTGATATAATAGGATTCTGTGAAATTTTTAACTGCCAGAAATTCATGTGTCGGCACACAAAATTCATCAAATAAAATGAGATCGCCTTTTTTTAAATATGGCGCAAAACTGGTGAGGGTGTACAATGTGGACGAATAAAGGTCGGCGTCCATATGAATTACGGTTAATTTTTCATTGTCAAATGTTTTTAAAAACCCTGGCAATGTTTGTTGAAACAGACCCTGGTAGAAAGATGCTCTTGTATCGTTCGTTTTTAGAACTTCATTGCCATTGCTCATCTCGCCTTTTTTAAAAGGGCCGTAATCTTCTGGCAACCCGGAAAAAGTATCAAAACCCGAAAAAGTAGATTGAACATTGGAATGATTTTTCAGCCACCAATAAAATGAGCCTCCGTTAGCCACACCAAATTCAAGGTAGTTCATTGGCACATCTTTAATAATCTCCTTATTTACATATTCATATAAGCCAACTCTTTTTTCTCTCGATCTGTCGCCACTAAAAAAATCATTGTAGGCAATGTTTTTGTGTTTATTGATCCATTTTGATTGGCTGGATAAATAAGCAAGGTTCAATAAAAAACTACTGAATGGTTCTACCAGCACATGTAATTTAAAAAGGCTGAAAAGCGCTTTTGTTTTTTGTATGAAAAAAAATTTGATCCACATCATCTAAATTGTCCAGGAGGTTAAACCGTATTTTGTGAAAGAATAGTTTTTAATTTCGCCACCAAAGGTTTTTAAGGTGTCTATAACGGCATAGCGGGTATTGTTAGGGCAATAAAATATCATAAAACCGCCACCGC
>JBGSIG010000883.1:0-2041 GCA_041742655.1 Ferruginibacter sp.
TGCAAAACCAATATTTTTCCGCTACAAATTTACTGGGGGTATTTACCCTTGTGGGCCGTGAAAGTGCTGCAGAAAGGGCGGGTATTGAAAGGGGGTTTTATTTTAGCAAAGTAAACGGGCAGGTAATTACCCCAGGCAATATAGAAGCTGTAACAACCATACTTGTTTCAGGTAAAAGTATAAGCCTTACCTTAGTTAACAACGCTAGTGGTAATGTATGGACCGAGGCTGCAACCCGTACGCTTGCTCCCGTTAATTTTGAAGACCGCCCGGTTTATACTACCAGGGTATTTGAAAAAAATGGTATAAAGACCGGCTATATTTTTTATAAATCTTTTAATGAGTTTTTTGATCTTGACCTGTTTACTGCCTTTGACAAACTGAAAGCGAAAAATGTAACTGAACTCATTGTAGACCTTCGGTACAATCCCGGTGGCAGTGTATCTTCCGCTGCTAAACTATGTGCATTAATCAGTAAGGTAAACAGCACGGATGCATTTGGTATTTTTAAAGGAAATGCCAACCTGGGAACAGTAACGCAAAGCTTTAATAATGCCATCAGTTTATCTTCCAACAGTACCGGAAAAAACTTTTCAGAAATAACGGGCAGGCGTCTTGCTATTAAAAGGGTTTACATTCTTACAACAAATAATACTGCATCCGCCGCAGAGTTGGTGATTAATAATTTAAAACCATACCTGCCTGTAATTCAAATTGGTGAAAAAACTTTTGGTAAAGATGAGGCAGGCTTATTTATAAAAGATTTAAGGCAACCGCAAAAAGTGGCCTGGTACATGCAACCAACGGTGTACAAACTTTTTAACGCATCAAGCAATGGCGGTTATATGGGCGGAATATTGCCAGACATAGCCGACAATGAATTTGAAACATTGCCATTGCAGATATTGAGTAGTCAGGATGACAGGCTTATTAAACAGGCATTGATAAATATTTATGGTGACAATAAAGTACTGACCGAAATATTAAGACCAGTTATTATACAACAAAACATACCCACTGAAAAAATATGGTTTAACTCCATTAAAAATACCGGTGAAGAAAATAAGCCCTTGCTAATGAGGTTGTATTAAGTATAGGCTATTGATAGCTTAATAGCCCGAAATAAGTACCCTGTTAAACAATAGTGTTTTTGTGTGCCTGTTCAACTAACCCTTAGAATTTCCAAAAAAACTGAAACCCAATTAAATAACAAAATATTAATCAAAAAATCCGGTAGTCACTGTAGCATAATTGGAGATAATAATATTATCAGGAGTAGCGGTATTTACATAAAATGTATAAAGACTTATTAGATAAAAACAAAAAACTGGCAGTTATCGGATTAGGATATGTAGGGTTGCCCATTGCATTAGAGTTTGCAAAAAAAATTAAGGTAATTGGCTTTGACACTAATACCAAGAGGGTAGAGATGATGCGGAATAAAATTGACCCAAGCCAGGAATTAGATGCAAGTGCATTTAATGATTGCGATATAGAATTTACAAATGACCTGGAAGTTTTAAAACAGGCTAATTTTTTTATTATCGCAGTTCCTACACCCGTGGACATACACAATGTGCCTAATTTAAAACCAGTAAAAAAAGCTAGTGAAACTATTGGGAAAGTAATAAAAAAGGGTGACTATGTGGTTTTTGAAAGTACAGTATATCCCGGCTGTACAGAGGAAGATTGTTTACCAATAATTGAAACATTAAGTGGTTTAAAAAATGTTTTGGAGTTTAAAACCGGTTATTCTCCGGAGAGAATTAGCCCGGGCGACAAGGAACATACGCTGGCCAAAATTATTAAAGTGGTAAGTGGCTGCGATACTGAAAGTTTAGACATGATTGCAAAAGTTTACGAATTGGTAGTAACAGCAGGTGTGCACAAAGCTTCTTGTATTAAAGTAGCAGAAGCGGCAAAAATTATTGAAAATACACAACGGGATTTAAACATTGCATTGATGAATGAGCTCTCCATTATTTTTGATAAGATGGGCATCAATACTTTTGAAGTGCTGGAAGCAGCAGGAACTAAATGG
>JBGSIG010000884.1:0-3684 GCA_041742655.1 Ferruginibacter sp.
AAATAAATAATAACGGTCTTTATATAATTTTCCCGGCTATCGTTGCTAATATATTTTTTCAATAAAGCTGTACTAACCCTGCTCTGCGTTTGCAAAACGGTGTCTGAAATTTCGGGTAATAAATTTTCTCTTTGCACACGCTCGAATATATTTACAACCATCGCCCAATCAACTACTGCTGTGATCCCTTTACCCGCATAGGATTTATTCACTCTACTGGCCGCCCCAGCTTCCATCATTCGTCCCATCATGGCATCATCATCAGTTTTGAGACGAATATTAACTGTTTCATTTGCCGTAATAATTTGAGGTATCCGCATGCGCAACATCAATGTGCTGCTATCAATCCAGCTTTTGCCACCGGGCCAGCCAGCTACATTGGGTGGGTAAAAAAGTATTTGTCCCAATGCCCGTTGAAATAATAATTGCGTCGCATCATTTTGCAAGGTCAGTGGTAACAGGCGACGCAGCCCTACAATTAGTTCAACAGGCGATTTTATTTTTGTACCAATATTTTCATCGGCATAAAACCAATCGCTTGTAAAAATATCCTCCATCAGCTTTTTGATATCATACCCGTTTTGGTAAAACCTGGCAGCCAGCCATGCTGTTTTTTCCGCATCCGGTTTTTCGTTCACAAAAAAGTGATAAACTTTTTTAGTAATGAAACTGGCTGTTTGTTTTTGTTGTAATAAAATATCAATGATATCATCGCCATCAAAATTGCCCGTTTTACCTAAAAAAGTTTTACTCCCTTCATCATGTTGAAATTGCCTGAATACAAATTCGCCCTGTAAGTTAGAACCCCATCCTGTAAAGGATCTTGCCGCTTCCTTAACATCAATTTCTGTATAATTTCCACGACCCAACGTAAATAGTTCCATCACCTCCCTGGCAAAATTTTCGTTTGGGTGTTGTTTACGGTTTTGTTGATTGTTTAAAAATTGAAGCATTGCAGGGCTTTTACTTACCTCCCGTAAAAGTTCACCAAAATTTCCAAATGCATTTTGTCTTATTGTATTGAGTAATTGTTGCTGGTAGTAAATATTTATAACCCGGCAGGCAAAGTGGCCATGCCAAAACAAGCTCATCTTTTCTCTAAACTGAGCCTGGCTATTAATCATTTCGTCCATCCACCGGAGGTTAAGATTTTTAAGATCCTCCCGGGATTGTTTCTGCAATTCTTTCTTTTGATCCTTACTTAGTCTTTCCATCTGCCCCAAATCTTGTACACCCTTTGCCAATCCATTAAATAAATTAGTTGCCACTTCTATTTTATCCGGTTCCTTTGCAGAAGTTTTCAATAAAAGGCCCCAAATGTTTTTTTGAGATACTTTATCTAAATCGGCGGCATTTTCAGCCATCGGACCAAAAGCGGCCCTCCAGAGAAGGTGTTGATTTTTTAACTGATTAGAAACAGGCATGGGATAAAAACATTTATTAACTGACTATCCTAAACGCCAAAAGTTTAACGACAGTTTATTGCTAACAGGGGTTAACAATTTTTTAGCACTATTTTGTTAACTTGCTTCAACAACAATATACCATGAACGTAAGAGCCATCAAATATCTTTCGCCCATTACTGTTTACCTGTTGGCTTATGTTTCGTTCTCTAATACAGGTTGGTTAACATGGTCACCAATGATATATGCGTGGATATTTCTGCCCACGGTTGAACTGTTTTTAAAACCGGATGGAAAAAACATGGATGCGGCCCAGGAGGAAATTGCAAAGCAGGATAAAGTATATGATTATTTGTTGTATGCTTTTGTATTGCTACAATTTGCAGCACTCATTTATTTTTTATTCAGCATGAAAGCTCCCGCCTTAAACTGGTGGGAAATTACAGGTAGAATTTTTAGCATGGGTTTGCTTTGTGGTACGTTCGGCATTAATATTGGCCATGAGTTGGGCCACAGAGTAAATAGGCTGGAGCAACAATTAGCCAAAGCTGCTTTGCTCACTTCTTTGTATATGCATTTTTTTATCGAGCACAATAAAGGCCATCATAAAAATGTAGCTACACCCAAAGATCCAAGTAGTGCATATTACAATGAACCTGTTTATTTTTTTTATTTCCGTACTATCTTCTTTTCTTATTTATCTGCATGGAAAATTGCGAATACAGAAGCAAGGAAAAAAGGGCTACGGGTAGCGCATTGGAAAAATGAAATGCTACAGGCTCAGATCATTCAGTTTGTATTTGTTGCAGCTATATTTTTTGCGTTTGGGTTAACCGTTACCATATACTACCTGTGTGCAGCATTTATCGGAATTATGTTATTGGAAACCGTAAACTACATTGAGCACTATGGCTTATTGCGTAGCCAAACAGGTGTTGGAAAATATGAAAGAACTATGCCCAGGCATAGCTGGAACAGCAACCACATTTTAGGACGGTTAATGTTATTTGAACTTAGCCGACATAGCGATCATCATTATTTGGCAAGTAAAAAATACCAGGTGTTACGACACCACCAGGATGCGCCACAATTGCCAACTGGTTATCCCGGAAGTATGATACTTGCGTTGATACCACCATTATGGTTTTTTATAATGAACAAGCGAATTAAGCAATTACAAAAAACCAATAATCCTGTATCACTAAAAGTATAGATGCGTTAAAATATAGCCGCCCACAGCTAGTTTATTTTCGTGGAATCATCCAGCGTAAACCAACCTGCAATGGCACTCCACTTCCAAGGCTACTGGAGAAATTAAAACTTTTATTGCTGCTTTTGTAATTACCGCCGACACCATTTTCGTTCTGCGCATTTATTTGCTGGTAGCCAAGGTTAATTAGATTGTTTAATGCCACTTCTAAAAATAGACACTTATTTAGCTGGTAAGATATTCCCGGAATAAGGGTTGCGTTAATTTCATAGCCGGTTTCTTTTTTAGTGAGAATTTGCGACGTGGTGTAGCTATTAGAGATAGAATGGCCACCCAAAGCTGCATTTCCAAATAGATAGAAAGACTTGCCTATGGGTAAATATTTACGGATAAAAATACCTGCCCCTATACGACTGTTTGTAATCTTATTATTGTAAGGTTGCTGTGTATTATTATAAAAAGACAACAGCAAATTACCACCGACCACCAGGTTATCTTTAATTGCTTTACCTACTGATGGGGAAAAATTATATTGACTACTTTTAGAAGTATAATCGCTTGGGTTTTCAGAAGAGCCATTAGACCCGTAAATCCCCAGGTCTCCCCCAATAAAAATGGCGCCTTTATTAATTTGAGCATGTGCAATTGAAGAAATAAACACACAAATAGCAAGTAAATAAATTTTCATAAATAGCAAGTTTAAGGTTAGGTAAAAAATATACAGCTAATGAGTTGCGGGTAAACTCATTAGCTGCACGATAAAATGTTAAAGAAAATTAAATTGAAGAAGCACCAAAATAACTGTGGAGCACTTTAGGTAATTCAATGCCGACATCTGTTTGATTATTCTCCAGCAGGCAGGCAACTATCCTCGGCAAAGCCAATGAAGAACCATTTAACGAATGCAATAACTGGGTTTTACCATCTGCATTTTTATACCTTATTTTCATACGGTTGGTTTGAAAGGTTTCAAAATTTGTAACAGAACTTACCTCAAGCCATTTTTGCTGTGCGGCGCTGTACACTTCAAAGTCGTAGGTGAGGGCACTGGTAAAGCTCATATCGCCACC
>JBGSIG010000885.1:0-6838 GCA_041742655.1 Ferruginibacter sp.
GAGATGCTGAAAAAATCCTCTGCTGAACAGTGGCTGCCACTGCATTTAACCAGGGCCGATATTTTAAAATTACCCGGCGGTCCCGGCGTTTATTATTTTCATGATGCAAAAGATAAAATTGTTTATATAGGCAAAGCCATCAACATTAAGAAAAGGGTAAGCAGTCATTTTACGCACAACGATGCTGATAGAAAGCGACAAAATTTTTTACGCACCATTTGCAAAATAACCTATAAGGAATGCGCAACAGAACTGGAGGCAATTGTGTTGGAAAGTACAGAGATACGAAGGTTATGGCCTAAATATAATGTTAGCCAAAAGCAACCACAACAGAAATTTGCATTGTATTTGTTTGAAGACAATCGCGGCTACCTGCGGTTGGCTATCGATAAAAAGAAAAAAAATATTTCTTCTTTATACTGTTTCAATTTATTGCACGAAGGTCTTGTATTGCTAAAGAAAATGGTGGAAGAATTTGAGCTGGATGAAAAATTATGTTTTATTGATAAAACACCTTTCACAGAAAATGACCTGGCATTTTTAGACCCGCCCATGGTGTACAATGGTAAAATAAAAAAAGCAATGGAAGCGCTGGACGAGCAGTTGCCCACTTTTGTGGTAATGGACAATGGGTTAAAAGAAGTAGATAAACTTTGCCTGTTAATTGAAAGAGGAAGTTTTTGGGGTATGGGATATGTTCCTTCTGGCACGGTCATCACATCAACTGACGAGTTAAAGATTTATTTAAGGCCCTATGCAGACAATGATACTATCCGCAACAGCATTTATACTTTTGTAGAAAAAAATCCGGAAAAGCGAATCAGTTTGCGCTCAACTGCTTTACGGATTCCTAATTAAAATTTCAATTTTTTCTTTCAGCACACGCCAGTACTTTCGCAGCCCAAATATAAAAATCATGTCAACATTCGTACGACCTATAGCGCAAAAATTAAATATAAAATTACAGCAGGTAGAAACTGTATTGGCACTGCTCGAAGAAGGAGCAACCATTCCATTTATTGCCCGGTACCGTAAAGATAAAACAGGGGCATTAGATGAAGTGCAAATTCAACACATACAGGACGAAGCAAAATTTTTAAAAGAATTTACAGAACGCAAAACCTTTATAGAAGAAACCATCACCGACCAGGAAAAAATGACGGCCGCTTTGCAGGAGAAAATAGACAAAGCCACCACCATAGCAGAGCTTGAGGATATTTATCTACCCTACAAACCAAAGCGAAAAACAAAGGCTCAAACTGCAAGGGAAAATGGTTTGGAACCACTGGCTAATTTCATATTAGAACAACGGGAAATTGATATAATAGCAACTGCCGCTACTTTCATCACCGAAAAGGTAACAGATGCAGATACAGCGCTACAGGGAGCAAGAGATATTATTGCTGAACAAATAAATGAAGACGCAACAGTACGGGCTAAACTCCGTAAGCTTTTTGAAACCGAAGCTACTTTACAAAGTAAGATTGTTGCGGATAAAGAAATTGAAGGCATCAAATACAAAGATTATTTTGATTTTTCTGAACTCATTTCAAAAACACCTTCGCATAGGATACTGGCCGTACTTCGTGGTTTTCTGGAAGGTTTTTTACGCGTCGCTATTTCACCGGCAGAAGAGACTGCGTTGGAAATGATAGAAGCCTTGTATATTAAAGACATGAGCCCTTGCAGCGATCAGCTTCGAAAAGCAGTTAAGGATGCGTACCGAAGGTTATTACAGCCAAGCCTTGAAACAGAATTCAGAACTTCTTTAAAAACAAAAGCGGATGAAGAAGCAATCAATGTTTTTGCAGAAAACCTGCGCCAGCTTTTATTGAGTTCACCCGTAGGAAGTAAAAGAATTTTAGCCATTGATCCCGGCTACAGAACAGGTTGCAAAGTAGTTTGCCTGGATGAAAAAGGAGAATTGCAAAAGACAGATTTGATATTTCCGCACGAAACCAACAGGGTAGCAGCAGAAGAAATAAAAATAAAAAATTTAGTACAGCAATATGGCATTGAAGTTTTTGCCATTGGTGATGGTACCGCAGGAAGAGAGACAGATAATTTTATTAAAAAATTAAATCTTGGTTTGCCGGTATTTTTGGTGAATGAAGATGGAGCTTCCATCTATTCAGCTTCGGAATTGGCACGTGAAGAATTTCCCAACGAAGATATTACGGTACGTGGTGCAGTAAGTATCGGTAGAAGGTTGATGGATCCATTGGCAGAGCTGGTGAAGCTTGACCCAAAAAGCATTGGCGTTGGCCAGTACCAGCACGATGTAAACCAGTTTCGCTTAAAAGAAAAGCTGGATGCAACGGTTATCAGTTGTGTAAATAATGTAGGGGTAAATTTAAATACTGCCAGTAAACATTTATTAAGTTATGTAAGCGGCATTGGTAGTACGCTTGCAGATAATATTGTAAAATACAGAAATGAAAACGGGCAATTTAAAAACCGAAAGCAATTATTAAAAGTGCCACGCTTGGGTGGCAAAGCATTTGAACAGTGTGCAGGTTTTTTACGGATAAAAGAGGGCGACGACCTGATGGATCAAAGTGCGGTACATCCTGAAGCCTACAGCATTGTAGAAGCAATGGCAAAGGACCTCGGCGTAAACGTACAATCGCTGATTGGGCAAGAAGAATTACTAAAAACTGTTGATGCAAAAAAATATGCCACCGAGCAAATCGGTGAACTAACGGTGAAGGATATTTTAAGTGAATTAAAAAAGCCCGGCCTGGATCCACGCAGCGAAGCGCAGGCCTTTGAATTTGCAAATATCTACAGCATTGATGACGTAAAAGTGGGTATGGAAGTGCCGGGTGTTGTTACTAATATTACAAGGTTTGGGGCGTTTATTGATATTGGTGTAAAACAGGATGGACTGGTACATGTTTCGGAGATATCGCACACTTATATCACCGACCCGAATGAAGTATTGAAACTGAACCAGCAGGTAAAGGTAAAAGTGATGGAAGTTGACATAGTTCGAAAGCGGATAGCGTTGTCCATCAAACAAACCGAAGTAGCGCCGGTAAGAAGCCCACGGCCTAAATTTCAATCACCTCAACCTCAAAATAAGACTTTAAAAACTACTGCAGAATTACCGATGAACGATGCATTGGCATTACTTAAACAAAAATTCGGGCGGTAATTTTACAATTGAGTGTCGCCTTATGGGGTGACTTTTTGGAATAGCATGATTGAAAGGCAAGTGCAGCCTTGATTGCAGAAAAACGCTTGTTTTTGGAGCAAAATATTTGAATTTCCAATTTTTTTTTATACCCATTTTTGAAGAGAAATGTGTAAAAAAAGCACCTCGTTCACACAATACAATATGCGCAAAGGTTACAGCCGATATTAACAAATTGTGTTACTAACTTTTTGTTCGGCAAAATGAAAAGGGTTTGTACTATTGCAATCGTTCAGGGTAAGTGCCGTTAATTGGAAAAGTGGGGAAACTGATTTTATCTAAAAGATGAAATTATGGTCTTAACCACTACGCGTAATGCCAGTAATTTATTTTTCCTCAAAAGAAAAGTTATTTTGAAGATCCGGTTATTGATTGGCCAATCACCTGAACAGTTAAACGCAACATCTTCACAATTAAGAAGCAGTGTTTTCATTTTTAAACCGCTATTCAATAAAGGTTTTAATTACGATGACCGCCATTTGAAATTGTGTTACTATAAAAAATAAAACGATTATTACCATGTCTGACAGTAACAGCACCGAATTATTATTAAGAGAAAACAAAGACCGATTTGTAATACTTCCAATTAATTATCCCAAAGTGTGGGAAATGTATAAAAAACATGAAGCAAGTTTTTGGACGGCGGAAGAGATCGATCTAAGTAGTGATCAGAAAGACTGGGATGGCCTGAATGATGGAGAACGTCATTTTATTTCTCATATCCTTGCATTTTTTGCAGCGAGTGACGGCATAGTAAATGAGAACCTTGCAGTTAATTTTATGAGTGAAGTGCAGTTGCCCGAAGCAAGGTGTTTTTATGGTTTCCAGATTATGATGGAAAACATTCATTCGGAAACCTATGCTTTATTGATAGACAATTATATAAAAGACCCTAAAGAAAAACAACGATTATTTCACGCTATAGATACAGTGCCGGCAGTAAAGAAGAAGGCCGAATGGGCTTTGCGCTGGATTGACAAAGGAAATTTTGCAGAACGCCTTGTAGCATTTGCTGCAGTTGAAGGTATTTTCTTCAGCGGTAGTTTTTGTTCTATTTTCTGGATGAAGAAAAGAGGCCTTATGCCCGGATTAACTTTCAGTAATGAACTGATCAGCCGCGATGAAGGATTACATTGTGAGTTTGCATGCCTGCTATATAGCATGCTCGAAAATAAGTTAACGAAAGATGCCGTATATGAAATAATTACCGAAGCCGTAACGATTGAAAAAGAGTTTATAACAGATGCCTTACCGGTTGCACTCATTGGCATGAACGCCAAACTGATGCAACAATACATTGAATTTGTAGCCGACAGATGGCTGGCGGAATTGGGCTATCCCAAAATGTTCAACGCCACCAATCCTTTCGATTTCATGGAAATGATCTCACTGCAGGGTAAAACCAACTTCTTCGAAAAAAGGGTGGGCGACTACCAAAAGGCAGGTGTAATGGGCACAAAGGAATCTCAAGCGTTCTCACTGGAAGAAGATTTTTAAAAGTAATTAACACCTGTGGAAATCATTAGAATGGCCGGTAGCATTTTAATGATTAGTTTTCTGTCTGAAAGATTTAACACAAGAAACAATTTACTCCCCATATAAATTTTAGATAGCTATGCACGTAATTAAAAGAAATGGTAAAACGGAGACCATTAAATTCGACAAGGTAACTGCACGTATCGAGAAGTTATCGTACAGTTTAAGCCCGCTGGTAAATTCAATTGATGTTGCCAAAAAGGTAATTGAAGGAATTTACGATGGAGTACCCACAACGGAACTCGATAACCTTGCGGCAGAAACGGCTGCATCACTGGCAACCAAGCATCCCGACTACGCTATTTTAGCTTCGAGAATTGCCGTAAGTAACCTGCATAAAAATACGGTTAAGTCTTTTTCCGAAACAATGAAGAAATTGTATTTCTATGAAGATAAAATAAATGGTAAAAAATCACCTTTGCTGGCAGATGATGTGTGGCAGATTATCCAGGAAAATGCTGAGGTGTTGGACAGTACAATTATATATGACCGCGATTTTGCTTTTGATTATTTCGGATTTAAAACATTGGAGAAAGCATACCTGTTAAAAGTTGATGGTAAAATTGTTGAACGTCCGCAACACATGTTTATGAGAGTTGCCATTGGTATTCATAAAGCTGATATTGACAGTGTAATTGAAACGTATAATTTGTTAAGCGAGCGCTGGTTTACCCATGCTACACCTACTTTGTTTAATGCTGGTACGCCCAAGGCGCAAATGAGCAGTTGCTTTTTGCTGACCATGAAGGAAGACAGTATTGATGGTATTTACGATACGTTGAAACAAACTGCTAAAATATCTCAAAGTGCAGGTGGTATTGGGTTAGCGATACATGACATCAGGGCAACCGGAAGTTATATTGGCGGCACCAACGGAACCAGCAATGGTATAGTGCCCATGCTGCGGGTGTTTAATGACACTGCACGTTATGTAGACCAGGGTGGAGGCAAACGAAAAGGTGCTTTTGCTATTTATATAGAACCATGGCATGCAGATATATTTTCTTTTTTAGACCTTAGAAAAAATCATGGTAAGGAAGAAATGCGTGCAAGGGATTTATTTTATGCTATGTGGATATGCGACCTGTTTATGAAAAGGGTAGAAGCCGATGGAGAGTGGAGTTTATTTTGCCCGAACGAAGCGCCCGGTTTAAGCGATTGCCATGGCGAAGCATTTGAAACCTTATACAAAAAATACGAAACAGAAGGCCGTGCAAGAAAAACCATCAAAGCGCAGGAACTTTGGTTTGCTATTTTGGATTCGCAAATTGAAACTGGCACTCCATACATGTTATATAAAGATGCCGCCAACAGTAAGAGCAACCAACAAAACCTGGGAACTATTAAAAGTAGCAACCTGTGTACAGAGATTATTGAATATACCAGTCCAGATGAAGTCGCTGTTTGTAATCTTGCATCTATTGCCTTGCCACGTTTTGTTATCAATGGAAAATTTGACCAACAGAAATTGTATGAGGTTACTTACCAGGCTACCCTAAATCTTAATAAAATAATTGACAATAATTATTACCCGGTTGAAGAAGCACGCAATAGCAACCTTCGTCATCGCCCCATTGGTTTAGGTGTGCAGGGATTGGCTGATGCATTCATATTATTGCGCCTGCCATTTGAAAGCGACCTGGCAAAAATTCTTAATAAAAATATTTTTGAAACCATCTACTTTGCGGCGATGACCGCCAGTAAAGACCTGGCTATTAAAGAAGGAGCATATTCCACCTTCCAGGGTTCGCCACTATCAAAAGGAATTTTTCAGTTTGATATGTGGAATGTACAACCTAGCAGCAGATGGGATTGGGAAAGCTTAAGAAAAGAAGTGGTAGAACATGGCGTAAGAAACAGTTTATTGGTAGCGCCTATGCCAACTGCATCTACTTCACAAATTTTAGGAAACAACGAATGTTTTGAACCCTACACTTCTAATATTTATTCAAGGCGTGTATTGAGCGGCGAATTCATTATTGTAAACAAGCATTTGCTGAAAGACCTTGTTAGCCTTGGTTTGTGGAACAATGACATGAAGAACAGGATCATTGCTGCCAATGGATCTATTCAAAAAATAAATGAAATACCTGCAGATTTAAAAGA
>JBGSIG010000886.1:0-1872 GCA_041742655.1 Ferruginibacter sp.
GGTTAAATTTTAATGAGGATGAAGGCATGTTTGAATATATGATTTCAGCAGATAACGAGTATGTACAATTGCGCTGTCACCTTGTTTTTAAGAAAGCAACATACAAAAATGAAGATTATCAGTCGCTTCGTGATTTTTACAGTTTCATAGTAAAAAAAGAAGCGGAGCAAATAGTATTTAAGAAAATTAAATAACCAATCTATGAGCCCCCTAAACTTCTTGTCGAAAACATCTTTCAGATGTTGTGTTGTAATATTACCGGCCTTTTTTGTGTTCCATTTTTCATGTAACGCCCAGGAAAATGCATCCATAGAATTTGGAAAAGTTAAACCAAAAGATTTTGTAGTTAGTTCAGCGGCTATCGATTCAAATACCAATGCAGTAATAGTATACGACAGGGGAGATTTATCATTTGAGGGAAATAAAACAGGTTGGTTTAGTTATGTCTTTAAGCGCAGTACCCGCATAAAGCTATTGGATAAAAAGAGTTTCGATCTTGCTACGGTGGAACTTCAACTTTACAAAGCGGAGGATGGCGAACAAAAGGCAGAAAAAATTTCAGGAGTTTCCTACAACATGGAAAACGGAAAAGTTATAGAAACCCGGTTAAATGAAAAGGATATATTTCAACAGAAGTATGACAAAACACATTACTTTAAAAAATTTGCCATACCCGGGGTAAAGGAAGGTTGTATAATTGAGTATTCTTATACGATTAAATCTGATTTTATTTTTAATCTTCCAGCCTGGAAATTCCAAAGTGTTGACGGACCAACTTTATGGACCGAATACAATGTTGCCATTCCATCTTTATTGAGCTACATGTCTGTTTTTCAGGGTTTGCATAAATTTGATGTTGATAAGAGTGGTACCGGATCAGCCAGTTATATGGTTGTGCAACAGGATAATGACGGTGCTTATGGCACCAAAAATGAAAAAAGGCTTACTGTTTCATCGCCTTTAACAAAGCATACATGGGCTATGAAAGATATACCGGCATTTAATGTAGAGAGCTATATCTCGTCACCGGCCAATTTTGTTGATAAGATAAGTTTTCAATTGTTTAAAACTTATGATGGAGAATCTTCTCACGACGTTGCCAACGACTGGAAAAACGTGGCTGAAAAGCTGATGAAACGGGAAGACTTTGGAAAACCACTGGATGAAGAAAATTACTGGCTTGATGAAATATTGAACAGGGTAGTTGATGCCGATGATGACAGGCTGCAAAAGGCTAAAAAAATATACTACTATGTTCAAAAAAATTATGTCTGCGATGATCATAACGATAAATACATAACAACCTCGTTGCATGATTTGGTAAAGAAAAAAAGCGGTACAGTTGGTGATATAAATCTTTTACTTATTGCCATGCTAAAACGTGCAAAAATAAATGCCAAGCCTGTATTGCTTAGCACAACCGAATTTGGCCGAAACTCGCCAACGTATCCTTTTCTTGAACGGCTGAATTATGTTGTTGGTGTGATAAATATTAATGCTGTTAATTATTATCTTGATGCCACCATTCCTTTTTTACCGTTCGGAAAATTGCCGTTAAATTGTTACAACGGCCACGCAAGAATAATTTCAGGAGATACTACTTCAATTAATTTTAGTGCCGATTTAATTAAAGAAACTCAAACTACAAATGTGTTTATTTTAAATGTTGAAGAAGGCGGAGTGGAGGGGGTGCTTACCCGAAACATGAGCGCTTATAAATCTTTGGATACTAAAACCGCAATTGCTAAATCCACGCTGCAATCTTTTGAAGCAAATTTAAAAGCATCTTATTCTGAAGACTTTTTGATTAGCAATATAAAAGTAGATTCTGTGCTGATGGCTGAAAGTAACGCATCTTTAAAATTTGATTTT
>JBGSIG010000887.1:0-9958 GCA_041742655.1 Ferruginibacter sp.
CAATGCCGTTAATGCCGCCCAGGTTGATGTCCATTAAAACAACATCTGGATTATAAGTTGGTATTTTATCGATTGCGTCTTCCCCGTTAATGCACGACACGGCGAGGGTATATCCTTCTGCAGTAGTTATAATTTGTTCAAGCGCCTGGCGGATATCATTATTATCTTCAACTATAGCTACGGAAATATTCATGATACTGCAAAGGTTGTTAATTAAGAATGTAATTACATACCACAAAGTGGTAATCTTTTTATGCGGAGAGGAGTTGAAAAAATAGTATTGTACAAATTTATTTAATGCTCCGGATTTGCAGTATTAAATTAACAAATTAGAATAATTAATTTAAGCTGCAATGCCTTTGTCACTTTGTGGTAGCCCTCTATTTCAAGCTAAATGCCTAATCCTGAAAAGTCATTAAAAAGAAACGTTCAATAAAAATTTGTCTTTAAAAAATGGCTCTTCAAAAACCTTTTCTATTTCCCATACTCGTGGCCTGCAGTTACTTTCAAATATTTCTTTTGCAAGATCGCCGCCTTTTAAGCAAATAAGCCCATTAGGCGACTGACCCTTTTTTAATAACGGCTTACTCCACCACCATAAATCTTTTAAGGGTGCCACTGCTCTTGAAACAACCAGGTCGAATTTTCTATTTTTTATTTCTTCGGCCCGGGTATGTTGCGTAGTTATATTTTGTAAACCAATGGCCGTTGCAATTTCGGCGGCAACTTTTAATTTTTTATTAATACTGTCCACCAAATGAAATGTTGTATCCGGAAAAAATATTGCCAGCGGTATTCCCGGAAAACCGCCACCACAGCCAAGGTCCATTATTTCAGTGCCTGGTTTAAAATCAAATTGTGTGGCGATGGATAGAGAATGCAATACGTGATGCTCATAAAAGTTATCTATGTCTTTACGCGAAATCACATTTATCTTTTCGTTCCACTCTGTGTACAAATCCTTTAACGCTGCAAATTGCTGCAACTGGGTAGGGGTGAAGTCAGCAAAATATTTTGTCAATATTTCCATAATAAAAAAGAGTTTTTGCTTACTGTCAACAGTCAGCCCAGGTAGTTTCTAATTCCATACAGGCTTTGGTTTTCTAATCAAAGCAAAAGCAAATATCAGGTAATAAAAAAACATCCAGATATCAAAAAATAAAAAGAGGGGGTAAAGGTCTTTTTCATTCAATTTTTTCATTGCCGGAAAATACACAATCGCCTGTATTATTAAACGCACACCAAACACAATCAATGCCCACTTCCAGCTAAAATAAAATATGCTAAGCGCCAACAGGGGGAAAAATAAAAAATGTGTAAATGAATACAATCCAAGTAAGAATTTGTGTAAAGGTTTGTAATACCTGCTGGTGCTGTAATGCCGCCGTTTTTGCTTCATCCATTGCTCCCAGTTTTTAACAGGCTCACTTAAAGTAAAGGTATCGGTGTCAATATTTATTTTTGTATTCCTTCTATTGGCAGCCATGTTTATAAAAAGATCATCATCGCCGCTGGCAATATTATTATGTGCAGAAAAACCTTTGTGCCTGAAAAAGACTGCCTTTTTATAGCTTAAATTTCTACCAACACCCATATAAGGTACGCCGGCCAAACTATAACTGAGGTATTGCAGCGCAGTATGAAATGTTTCCCATCGTACAAGTTTATTTAACATGCCAGGCTTTTTTTTATATGCGCCGTATCCCAACACAATTTCAGTTTCTTCACCATACGTTTCCTGCATTTTATCAATCCAGTATTCCGACGCCGGTACGCAATCAGCATCTGTGAGCAAAACAATTTCGTGCTTTGCGGTTTTAATGCCAATGCTTAAGGGAAATTTTTTCCCATTAATCATTTTAGCCTCTTGCTTTAATTCTATCACATGCAATTGCTTAAATGTTTGCTGAAATTCTTCGAGCAAATATTTACTATCGTCAAACGAATTGTCATTTACTACAATTATTTCATGGTTTGGTTTGTATTCTTGTTTAAGGGTAGCGGAAAGATTTTTTACCAGGTTAGTGGCTTCATCCCTGGCGCAGATAATGACAGATACTGGATAATTTTTGAAACTGCCAGTTTGAGGAATGTAAGCAGCCAGCCGGCGAAAAAAGAATAAAAAATAGAATGCCTGTATAAAAGCTACCACGCAAAATAAAATAAAAATTATCTCATGCCAGTAAAGTAAGAGTTGGTTAGGGTTCATAAGTAGCAAATGTAAGGTATAGAAAAATTGTTTACACTTTTGCCAACATTAATATGCTCTTTTTATGCAATTTATTTTTTAATTAAGGAAAGCCGTAATCCCGGATGCATTAAAAATTATTATACAAGCAATGCACCCAAGGCATTGTACATTTTAGAATTTATATTTGCATCCCGTATGGTACAAAGCTATACAGGCTTTTTTATGGCAGCGTTATCATTTCAACTACAATATTCAGATATGGGCAGTAAGGCAAGGGCCGGAGAAATAGCAACAGACCATGGAGAAATATTAACGCCCATCTTTATGCCTGTAGGTACAGTCGGCAGTGTAAAAGCGGTTACGCAACAACAATTATTGAATGATGTAAAAGCACAGATCATACTTGGCAACACTTATCATTTATATTTACGCCCCGGCCTCGAAACAATCGAAGCCGCAGGTGGGCTTCATCAGTTTAACGGGTGGCACAAACCAATCTTAACAGATAGCGGCGGTTACCAGGTATTTTCATTGGCCAATAATAGAAAACTTACAGAAGAAGGTGCTATTTTTCAAAGCCATATTGATGGAAGCCGGCATTTGTTTAGTCCTGAAAAAGTAATGGACATACAACGTATCATTGGCGGCGATATCATCATGGCATTTGACGAATGCCCCCCATACCCCAGCGACTATGACTATGCAAAAAAAAGTATGGAACTAACGCATAGATGGCTCAACAGGTGTTTTGAACGTTTTGATGAAACGCCTGACAGGTACGGGTACACGCAAAACCTGTTTCCAATAATACAGGGCAGCACCTACAAAGATCTTCGCACCGCTTCCGCAGAATTCATTGCTTCAAAAAATGCTACCGGCAATGCCATCGGCGGATTAAGTGTTGGTGAGCCAATGGAAATGATGTATGAGTTTACAGAACATTGTTGCGATATTTTGCCCGCACAAAAACCGCGTTACCTGATGGGTGTTGGCACCCCCTGGAATATTTTAGAATGCATTGCACTGGGTGTAGATATGTTTGATTGTGTAATGCCTACCCGCAATGGCCGCAATGCCATGTTATTTACCAGCAAAGGAATAATCAATATCGATAATAAGAAATGGGAAAAAGATTTTTCACCGATAGACGATGGTATTGAAAGCGAAATAAGCAGTTATTATACTAAAGCCTACCTGAGGCATTTAATGAAGTCGAAAGAATATTTGGGTTTAACTATTGCCAGTGTTCATAACCTGGCATTTTACCTGTGGCTGGTAGCGGAAGCCCGTAAACATATTGCCGCCGGAGATTTTAAAAGCTGGAAAGACGCCATGGTAATGCAATTGCAGCAACGCTTGTGACAACTTGGATGTTGAAAAAAAATGGCCACTCCACACAATAATTGAATTTTGGGCATAGGTTTATTTAGATATACCTTTAAAAACTAATCTAAAATCTATGTTTATGAAGCAGCTATATTTTGCCGTTATAGTGTTTTTATTATCCCCCATTTTAATTTTCGCTCAAACAACGCCTGCGGCCGCACCGCCGATGAATTTGCCTAAGGATGCAGCGGTGATTGTTACCATTGCCGATGCAAAGACAGGTAATATGCTGCAAAGCGAAATTGTGGTTTTTAAAAGCCGGAACAATGGCACCGAGTTCCAGGGCCTTTCCGATTCTACCGGTAAGTTTACTGTGCGTTTACCTAATGGCAGCAAATACGATATTTTTATTTTGGGGTTTAAGGATTCAACAAGTTATAACGTATTGGATATTCCCGCTTTAAAAGATAATCAGTTTTACAAAAATCCATTCAATGTAGATATTCAATTTGAAGCGCCAAAATCTTTTGTGTTAGAAAACTGCAACTTTGAAACCGGTAAAGCTACATTACAGCCCGAAGCATATAAAGTAGTAGACGAGTTGGTAGACTACCTGAAAAGAAAAGAGGATGAGAAAATTGAAATTGGTGGCCATACAGACAACATTGGCAAAGCCGAAGCCAATATGATTTTATCAGAAGCAAGAGCAAACACAGTGATGGACTATCTTTTAAGCAAAGACATCGCTGCGGAAAGGGTAACGGCCAAAGGTTACGGAATGGACGTTCCTGTTGCAGAAAATACAACCGCCGAAGGACGGGCCTTGAACCGAAGAACTGAAGTAAAGGTGATTGAATAAAAAAATAGAATTAGGCATTTAGTTCGACAAAGCAATACAGTAAAGCTTATTATCTCCAAAGTAGCGAAAGCAGTGGCGTTGCGACTACGCAGCCCGCCAGCTGGGGAGGCTAAACCAACAAATTAATAAGTGCTCACTTAATACAGTAAAGTCTTTTCGAATTAAACGTCTATTGCGATAAAAAAAATACAGAATAATCGAGAGATTAGTGTCCACACCATTCGGCGACAATTTGAAAAGCACCCATCACAATTTTTAATGAAAATTACATCGTTTATCAAGTTCCGCTTAATTGTGGATAGTCATAAATATTGTACAATAATAAGTACCACATTTTACCGCCTGCCTGTTTTCAATTAGCTTTGCCAGCAATTGAAAATGAAAAAAATTGATCGCTTCATATTAAAAAACTTTCTGACCACATTCGTATTTTGTCTGGTATTGCTTACCGTGATAGTAGTGGTGGTTGATACCAGTGAAAAAACAGAAAATTTTAATCAGTCAAACTTAACCCTCTGGCAGATCATTGTTCAATATCATTCAGGCTTTATACCCCGCATTGATGCCATGTTGTTTCCGCTTTTTGTTTTTATTGCGGTAATATTTTTTACGTCAAAAATGGCTGAGCGGTCAGAGGTAATTGCCATACTTAGCAGCGGTGTTAGTTTCCGGCGTTTTTTGTTTCCTTACTGGATAGGTAGTTTTTTACTTGCGGGCATTTTGTGGCTTACCTATCAGTTTGTATTGCCCAGGGCCAATGCTACCTGGAGTACTTTCCAGGCAAAATATGTGCATAATAGTTTTGGCAGCAATGAAAAAACTTTTTTGCAGAACTATTATTTTAGGATAGACGCTGATACTTATGCCGGCTTGCGTACTTACGACACTATCAACAAAACGGGATCCAACTTTTTCATTCAAACGTTTAAGAACAACGAGCTTGTCTATAATCTGCGCAGCGATAATATTGCCTGGGACACAGCAACGCAAAAATGGAAATTGACCAAAGTGCAACAACTTAGTTTTTCAGGCGATAAAGAAACAATTTTGCGCAGCCCGAACCTTCAGATGAATTATAATTTCAGGCCACTCGATTTGCGCCGCGACGAATACTTAAAAGACCAGATGCCCACGCCCGAGCTTGATCATTTTATCAGGATGGAAAAATTGCGGGGATCTGAAGGTTTGAGCTCCCTGCTGGTAGAACGATACAACCGCGATTCCATCCCCGTTTCAGTAATCATATTAACGATTATTGGAGCCACGCTGGCTTCGCAAAAAGTACGGGGCGGTAGTGGATTTCACCTGGCTGTTGGTGTTGTATTAAGTGTGCTATACATTTTATTTGGCCGCTTTTCGCTGGTATTTGCCACCAAAGGCAGCTTCACTCCATTTCTTGCGTCGTGGGTACCCAATATTATTTTCGGCTTTATTGCGTATTTTCTCTATAGAAGGGCCGCAAGATAGAAGTTCATCAATAGTCTGTCATTGAATATTCCTATTGCTATTGATTCCTGATACATCATCCCGATATTATCAGATGCGCATGTCTTGAATTTATTTCGGGAGGACGGTGACAATTCTACTATCCATCAACCAATCCGTTAATTGTTGAGGCCAGTCATTAATGGTTTTTAATTTAGACCGCTTGCCCATATTGAACGCATGATCACCCTGCGAATACAATATCATTTCTACTTTTGCATGCGCCTTTCTGTACAAACTGGTTATTTGTAAAATGGGTTCCGAGCAGCATTCATCGTCGTTGGCGGCCACCATAAATAAGGGTGGCGCATTAGCGCTATCTAAATCTTGGGGCACTGCCAGCGGACCGGGATACACCAATATTAAAAAATCAGGAGAACATTTAATATTGTCAATAACATCTGTCTTTACCAATTTTTCAGTTGGCGTATTAAAGGCAACCCATGCTGCCAATTCACCACCCGCTGAAAATCCTATCAATCCTATTTTGCTGGTATCGATATTAAATTTTGTTGCCTTCTGCCGAACCATGCGAACGGCACGTCTTCCGTCTTGTAATGTATTTTCTACTGTGTAAGGAGATTTATCTTCCCGGAATAAACGGTATTTTAAAACAAATGCTGTTATACCAATGCTGTTAAAATATTCAGCAGCTTCTTTTCCTTCAGAAGTAATAACTAATTTGTTGTGGCCGCCACCAGGACAAATAATTACTGCTGCGCCGGTAGCCTTTTCTTTTGGGGCTGCATACACAGTTAAAGATGGATTATTAATATTCTTTACCCACCAGTTTTTAGCCTCTTCTGGTATATTTTTTTTACTTTCAAAGCCGGGTGCGCCATTGGCCCATAAATAAATAACGGGCTTAGCAGCTTCTTGTGCTGAAACAGTTTTCATTGAACAAAAAAGCAGAACAAAAAGCGAGAGTATTCTTCTCATAAAAAGCAATTTTAAAATATTATTATTTTCCCTTAACTAAACGGATTTTGTAGTTCGAATGAAATTACAAAATATTCACTTTAGTTTTAAAAAGCAGCAAGCAACTACTGATGATGGATGAGCTGCAAATTTTCACCATTGACCATTCACCCCCTCAATTATTCAACACTTCCATTGCTTACAAAAGCAAGATGTTTGCTATCGGGGCTCCAACTGTTGGTGTTGATTGTGCCCTGGCCGCCATATAGATAAGCGATCACTTTGGGAGCACCGCCGCCTGCTGGCATCAAACGCAATAGTACTCTTTTATAAAAAGGATGGTCAGCAGACGGAACTGTTGGGGGAAAGGAGAGTATTGCTATCCATTTTCCATCGGGTGAAATATGTGGAAACCAGTTATTGTATTCATCAAAAGTTACCTGCTCTTTGTTACTGCCGTCGGGCTTCATTCGCCATATTTGCATGGTACCGGTTTCATCGGCATTGTAGTAGATATATTTTCCATCGGGCGTATACTCGGGTCCGTCAACATGGCTATTTTTATTAAATGTTAACTGCACTTCGGGGCCGCCGGTAATATCTTTTTTGTAAATATTGTAACTTGAGCCAAACGATAAACGCATTGCTACGTATGCCAGTTCTTTATTATTGGGGTTCCATCCATGCAGGTAACTGGGTGTACTATCTGTAACTAATTTTGGCTCACCCCCCTTCAACGGCAATACATACACAGCAGAACCCCCACCAGGAAAGCCTTGCCGGTGATTACTGATGGCAAGCATTTTTCCGTCGAAAGAAATTACATGATCGTTGTTATTTTTGTTGGCAGAACCGGTGTTTAGTTTTTGAGGTACACCACCGTTTGATGGTATTGTGTAAAGGAAACCATCCTGGTTAAACAATATACTATTTCCATCAGGCATCCAGTTAGGTGCTTCAAACCTGCCGGTGTCCTGGTGAATTACTTTTCTTACGCCGTCAAAAATATTAATGGTTTCTAAACTACTGGTCAAAAATCCATCTTTATACCCATCATACGTATCGGCAACGGGTTGTTCAATCCGCACATTCCATGCAACTGCCTCTTCCAACACATCTGCATTGTGGCTGCAAACAAATAAACCAGCGAGCACTTCATCAGGCATATCTTTCATTTCCTGAATACCGACTAAATGCAGCGGTTCGCCAAAGCCCGCTGCCCGCATAATTATTTTTTTACCATTGCGCTCTACCTGGATTATTTCTACATTTTTTTTTATGTCAAATATTTCATCTTCCGGGTCTCTCATAAATGCGCCTCGCAATGGCCGCCATTGTAGTGCAGTTAATCCATCACCATGCAACACTGCAGAAATATGTGCAGATTCTTCTTGTTCAGATTCACGGATCATCCAGCCAATTTTTCGGTGGGCAGTTTTGCCTTCGCCTGTTAATTTTACGTTGGCTGTTAAAATAAAGTCGCCTTTTATTTTATTGTATGCGTAATAAAGCTCATCACGGTTAAACCACACATTATAGCCACCACCTTTAATTGTATAGGTTTGGGTATTGGTGTCAAATTTGGCTAAGCCCTTCACTTTAGGGTTTCCAATATCTGCGCTATTCTTAAAAATGCCGACTGGAATTGTTTGTGCCATTGTTACATATCCTGATAATAATAAAAGTATAATTAAATTAGTTTTCATAATCTTTTATATAAAGGGTTGCTGAAAATTTAATTACTTGTGATTGTATAGTTGATAAATTATAATTCGAGATAGTTACATTGATATGTCAATAGAATGCGGCCTCACTTTTTCACCTCCCGATAGCAATCGGGAGACTGTTCACAACTCATTTTCTACAATTCTTTTTTCTTCAACAATTCTACTGCATGGTTTGCCGCACGTGCTGCAAAAGCCATATAAGTAAGTGATGGGTTTTGTGTAGAGGTTGATGTCATACAAGCGCCATCTGTTACAAATACATTTTTACAGTGATGCAACTGGTGCCATTCGTTTAATAAAGATGTTGCAGGGTCTTTGCCCATACGTACACCACCCATTTCATGTATATCCAAGCCGGGTGCCTGTTTGCTGTCTGATGTTTTAATATCTGTAAAGCCGGCTTTGGTGTACATCTCTGTAAATTGTTCAAAAAAATCTTTGATCATTTTCTCGTCGTTATCATCATAAGCTACAGCAATATTTACCAGCGGCATACCCCATTCGTCTTTTTTATCTTTATCAAGGCTTATATAATTTGTTTCCTTCGGAATAGTTTCTCCCATACATCCGGAGCCAACACGCCAGTTGCCCGGGGTTGGATCGGCCATCAGGTTATCTTTTAAACTTTCTCCAAATCCATTGGTATCAGTTTTTGAAGTTCTGAAAGCACTAAACGTTGTTGCATAGCCACGTAAAAAATCGGTTTCCTGTTTATATACATTTCTAAACCGCGGCATATAGGCACTGGTAGGCCGGCCGCCTTCCGATGTGCTATCCAGCATTCCCTCATAAATGGCAGAAATTCTTGCCCGGTAATTATGAAAAGCAAAATATTTCCCCAATAAACCACTGTCGTTGCCAAGCCCGTTTGGAAACCGGTTAGAAGTTGAATTGAGTAATATAAGATTGGTATTGACAGCACCTGCATTTACAAAAATAACGTCGGCGAAATAGTCGGTTGACTGTTTGGTATTGGCATCAATTACCCGAACACCTGTTGCCTTTTGCTTTGCGTCATCATAAATAATGGAATGAACAACAGCATGAGTAAGCAATGTTAGGTTGCCGGTTTTTTTAGCCCATGGAATAGTGGTAGAATTTGAATTGTAATAACCTCCAAACGGGCAGCCACGCTGACATAAATTTCTTGCCTGGCATTGGCCACGGCCTTGTTCAATATGTATGGGTGCTGGTTTTGTTAAATGGGCGCAGCGTGCATAAATAACATGCCGGTCTTTGTAATTTTTCGCAACCGACTCTTTAAAATAATTTTCTACACAGGTTAGTTCCCAGGCAGGTAAAAATTCTCCGTCGGGCAAAGTATCCAGCCCATCTTTATTGCCACTGATGCCTGCACCCCATCGGCACCAATAAAATTTGTTGTTGGAATGATCGCTTCACCCAGTGCAGCCATCATTTTTTCTTCACTTTCTGTTATAGAAATATTTGTAA
>JBGSIG010000888.1:0-9656 GCA_041742655.1 Ferruginibacter sp.
TTAAAAAAAATAAATACTGTCGAAAGTATATTAAGTGTACCCTCTGCAATTAATTTACAAAAAAATGAAATCAGTCAAAAATTAGATCCGGTAAAAATATTCCCCGACACAATTACCACACAACAAGAGCTGGATACCGCAAAAGCTACTTTTTCTAACCTGCCGTTTTACAGATCGTTGCTTTACAATCCGGAAACCAATGCATATTTAATGGGTTTGAGCATTAACAGAGATACGCTCAATTCGCCCAACCGCACAAGGGTGGTGAATAATATTATGGCGGAGGTAAAGGTTTTTGAATCGCAAACAAATATAGATGCCCATTTAAGTGGCTTGCCATTAATAAGAACCCTGGTAGCAGATAAGATTCAAAATGAAATGAAGATTTTTTTAATTGGTTCCCTTGTGCTAAGCGCATTGATATTGTTGATTTTTTTCCGCTCTTTTAGCACAACCATTCTTTCTTTACTGGTAGTAATTTTAGGTGTAATATGGAGCGTTGGTGTGTTATATTTATGCGGCTATAAAATAACAATCCTAACTGCATTAACACCACCATTGGTAGTAGTGATAGGGATACCCAATTGCATTTATTTTATCAATAAATATCACACAGCCTACCTGGAAAGTTTTGATAAAAACAAATCGTTGGTTGACATGGTAAGCAAAATGGGAGTGATAACGTTGTTTTGTAATATCACTGCAGGTATTGGCTTTGGTGTATTTGCACTTACACATAGCGCCATTTTAAAAGAGTTTGGTGTGGTGGCCGGCATTAGTATCATGCTGATTTTTGTGATCTCGTTTATTTTGTTACCTGCAGCACTAAGTTATTTACCCGCCCCCAAACCTGCACAAACAACCTATTTAAATAATAAATGGATTGTTGGATTTTTGTTGAAGATTGAGCATTGGGTAATGAATCATAAAAAAGTAGTTTTTGGTATCACAGCTATCGTACTCATTTTTGCCATTGTGGGTATTTTTAAATTAAAGACGGTTGCGTTTATTGTGGATGACCTGCCTAAGAACGACAAAATTTATACTGACCTAAAATTCTTTGAAAAAAACTTTAAAGGTGTAATGCCGCTCGAAATTGTAGTAGATACAAAGAAGCGAAGGGGTCTCAGCGGATTAAGGGCGTTGCCTGTTCTTGAGAAAATAGATACACTGTCACAGTATATCACCGCCCAAAAAGAAATGAGCAGGCCATTGAGCGTAGCAGAAGGATTAAAATTTGTGAAGCAAGCATTTTATGAAGGCGACTCATCCAATTACAGTTTACCGAATTCATCTGAAGCGGCTTTTTTAGGTGACTATTTAAAGACCGACAATACTGACAGCAGCAGTAGAAACAATTTTTCAAAAATGCTGACGTCATTTATGGATACGGCAAAGCAAACTACCCGGGTAAGTATCAACATGGCCGATGTTGGCACCCAACAACTCTCGGTATTATTATCGAGCATACAGCAACAAACAGATAAGCTTTTTGATACCGCACAATACAATGTAACACTTACCGGCACCAGTATTACCTTCCTGGAAGGAAGCCGCTTTATCATCAACGGATTAAAGGAAAGTATTTTTTACGCATTTGTATTGATTGCATTTTGTATGTTATATCTTTTTAAATCTGCCCGCATATTGGTGTGTTCGTTAATCCCCAATATTATTCCACTGGTAATTACTGCCGGCATTATGGGCTGGGCTGGCGTACCGCTGAAGCCCTCTACTGTATTGGTTTTTAGTGTAGCCCTTGGAATTGCAATAGACATTACGATCCGTTTTTTGGTAAACTATAAGCAGGAACTACCCCTTTATAATTATGACATAAGCGCAACCGTAAGCGCCACGATAAAAAACACCGGTTTAAGTATAGTGTACACATCAATGGTATTAATAGCGGGCTTTGTTATTTTTTGTTTAAGCAGTTTTGGCGGTACCAAATCTTTAGGCTGGCTTACATCTATAACACTATTGGTAGCTACTTTCACCAATCTTATTTTACTACCGGTATTGTTGTTATTGTTTGCGCCTAAAAAGACAGCTACGATTATTGAGAAGGAATGAAAGAGGGATTGGTTTATCAAATATCGCAGTGCATATATCCAGGCATTCATCATTAAGGTAGCAAGCCAGATGATTGAGATAAAATCATAAAAATCTTATTCAAAAAACTTTTCCTCTCTTGTAAGTTGCCCCAATTCGTTAATCCCTTCAATAACTACTCTTATTTTTTTGCAATTGTCGCTGTTATAAAATGGAATGGTTACACGGCGTGTAGTTTTGTCCATCAATATGTAAGGGTTCCAGTAAAGAGTGGTTCTGTAATCTCCTTCAGCAGCTTCGTTGGTTGTTGCGTAATCTGGCGAATAAAATTGTTTGATTACAGAGTAGCCGGCAATTTTGGTAGACGGCAATCCTACCACGGATGAATTGTCCCCGCCACCTTTTTTTGTATATACCGCAATTGCTCCGCCAGAGCCGCCGCCTGTGGCTCCAAAAAATGGCGGGCGAAATACTTTTATCATAGCAACATCGGCCATAGACATCCCCTGAATCTGGCTTATATCGCTGTTGACTTCATTCACAAATAAGCTGGTTGTACTGCCCCGCCAGGTAGCACTCCCCTGCCCGGTTGTTGATATTTGAAGCCCTGCTACTTTGCTTTGTAAATAAGCCAGAATAGTTTGAGATCCGTTAGCGGTGGGGTCGTCTTCGGTAGTAAATGTATATCCATCGCCACTGGTAAACATACCTGATGTATATTCCTCATTCATTTTTTGCTTCAAACTTTTTTGCTTTGCGGTTACCGTAACAGTGCTTAGAGTCTGCACCTTATTTCTTTCTCTTTGATCGCGGGATTGTTTTGCAAGAGAACTCCCTTTTAATAACGATATACTGTCCGCTTTTACCGGGTCGTATAAAGAAGAGAACAGGTTAATAGACTGTTCAGGTAACTTTACAAAATTGCTGGTGAAGTCAAAACTGGCTGATGTTGTCAGCGTCTTATCTGCATCACCATTGAATTGATAGTAGAGTGTACTAGTATCAAAAAAATACAAATCACCATAGTTAAACCTTCCATCTCTATCCACAGGAATATTCAAAAACTGGGGTTTCGATTTCTTTGCGTTTAAAATCCCTGTAATGGTTTTATCATTTAATTGAATTTTAGATAAGCCTTGCACCTTGCCTTTAATGGCAAGAAAATTTTCTGGAAGAAAGGTTAACACAGGCCATTTACCGGCGAGAATATCTTCCCAATTAAATCTTCGCCAGCCGTTTGTCATCATTACAAGGTCTAATTGTTGCCGTACAGAATCCGCATCGCTTGAAAAATAATAAGCAGGATTAAATACGTAACCCTTTAAATCGCTGCTCAATAACAATTGAGTAAATATATTTGTCTCATTATTGGAAACAGAATTAATGCCTCCATCTGTAACTGCGATGGATAAATTGGTCAGAAAATCGTACCCCACATCTATCTGCAACATATTACGGCCCCGTTTGGTAACATTCTTTTCAACTGCATGAAGATCTGTAAGGAAGTAATAAGTGTTGTTATTAATGAATACAACTCTTTCAGCTATTGGTCTTTGATCTGCATCAAATACGGTCATTTGTAAAACCCCATCCGGCAAACTATCTGTTGCTACGGGTACAGTAACAGTTGGCTGCTTGCCAAGATTTATTTTTGCACCGTATACCTGGCGTTGATGCATTTGCCCAATGACATAAAAGATTGCGGGAGATTGCTCTGCCACCGCTGACCTTGTTAAAGTATACTGCAACTGGTTGCCCGGGTTAATAACATTTAATACGAGCCCATTTTTTTTAGCCGCAGGTAATTCATTTTCATGTTTTACTCCTTTTTTATCTTTCCAAACAGCTTTATACTTCTCATTTGCCAGCGGCTGTAACGAAAAATATCCCATTCCATCGTGTGTAGATGAGAATGAAGTTATTTTAGAACCTTTTCCATCAACAATATCTCCGGAAACATCAACCGGAGTGCCATCTTGATCGGTGGCTTTAAAAGCCACCATCGAAGCAATATCCTGTACCAGGTCTCCCCCTTCGGGGAAAAGTGTTAAAGAATAGACCATTGCTACAGGTGATTTTTTTGCGGCCGGCTTTGATGGTATAATATGAAGGGGTTTCAGGTACAATAAAGACGAATCGAAATTCAACATCCATGGTGTGTAGGCTCTCACAAATAATTTACCTGCAGGCAAGGTATCAGGTAAGTCAAAACTGGAGGCAGCGCCTGATTCTAAAACAGGCATCATTTTCCGCTGCAGCAACTTTCCCTTTTCATCCAATAGCTCGGCGTAACATGATTTGCTGATAGCCTTCGGCGAATTGTCGGCGGTTATATAAGCTTTAAACCAAATTGTTTCGCCTGCATTGTAATATAATTTATCCATTTGCAGGTAAATCTTTTCCTGTGGGTAATTTTCATCAAGGATATTCAATACTGAATCGATTTCCTGAGCCCTTAATCCTGTTGTAGCTGCAATAAAAAATAGCGCTAGCAAGATAATTTTATGATACCTGATCGTCATCGTTAAAAATTAATTTAGGTAAATATATTTCAAAAAATAAAGTACTGTTGCGCAAAAAATAATAAATCTTACAGTGGTTTGTCCCGACTTGTGCCGATACCTCGATATGGATCAAACAAATGATACAATGAAGCAAAGCCGATACTGGATTATATTGTTTATCCAATCGGTACAACTGCTAAAGTTAAATGAAAATAGCCCTTTTAGGGCCATGGTAAAATACTGCTTGCTTGTTATTTGCCTGGTGGCCTTAAATCATTTATACCAATTTTATTGATATCTTCTTCAAACATATCTGGTTTTTTTTCCAGGATAGATCTTACAAACAGATAGCCGCCAAAAGCACTTACCATTCCAATGGCCCATATTCCGTATAAATTACCTTTTTCAAGATCATTTATATCAGTAACTTTTTCAAAATTACTGGTTCCAAATATCATCATTCCCAAAATGAGCCCTGCAAATTCGGCTACAAACCAACCAAGGATAGTTAACCATTTCCATTTACTGGCAGGTAATCCTTTTTTAACAGCAAGTGCGCCGTTTTTTCTACAAAGAAAAAACAATGCTATAATCTCTACTAACATATAATATCTATTTACATTTACGGTCTTCAAATTTAGTCAAACTTACACTGTTAACTATCCTTTTTACATTCTATTCTAAGCCTATTTATTTCCATATAGTTTAATGGCCAATTTTACTGCATCGTATGCATTAATTATTTTACCACTTCTGCATAACACCTGCATCGACACCTTGGTGTCACCACCGGGAATAGTAACCAATTCAGCAATTGGCGTACCTGTTTTCATCAACAAATCAATCATCTGCTCTGGTGTAACACCCGGAAAATATGATTTTACTAATCCTGCAACTCCCGCTGCAACAGGGCTTGCCATACTTGTGCCATCAAAAGCAGCGTAACCATTGCTGAAGGTAGTGGAGTTAATATAAACGCCCGGCGCAAAAATATCAACCAATTGGCCGTAATTACTAAACGAGGCTGTCAAAGAGCCGGTACTGTAATCGCCACTGGCACCAATGGTTAAAAAATTAGTGGCTTTGGATCCATCTAAAAAAACAGGATTAGGGTAGAAGGTTTCCTTATCAATATCTTCGCCATCATTGCCTGAGCCATGTACTAATAGCACGCCTGCAGCATCGGCATATTTCACCGCATCATCTACCATTTGTTTGTAAGGCGAAACTGGTTTGCCAAAACTCATATTAATAATTTTAGCGCCATTGTTTACGGCATACCTGATGGCCAACGCTACATCTTTGTCGTGCTCGTCGCCACCCGGCACAGCCCTGATAAACATAATGCGAACGTTGTCTACAATACCATCTACGCCTATATTATTATTGCGCACTGCACCAATAATTCCGGATACATGTGTGCCGTGATTGCCTGCATTATCAAACAGGTTATTGTTACCATAAATACTGTCATGAATGTTTTCATAATCATCTTTGGTAAGCGCTCCCCTGTAATCAATAGGTTCGTCGTCCTTCCTTTTTTTGTTGGCCAGCAAATTACCCTTGTACTTATTTACATCGCCAATGACGAGTGCATTTGTTATATCCGCATCATCGGTTCTTTTAAAAATATCTAACCACACTGCAACAGCATGGTTAAGGCTGTCTTCATCTTTTACAGATACAATATCAGCTTTTGTAAATGTTGTTTTATGGAGGTAGGCAGTTATCAGGTCGCTTGCAGCTTGTAAAGTAGCAGAAAGATCTTCGATCCTCGCATAGCTTTTTAAATATTCATAGTATTGCTTATCAAGCAAAGCCTCAGACCGTTTCCATTGTTGAAAAATAAATTTTTCGTCTGCGGGAATTTCACTTTCACTCTTTCCTGCAAATGCAGCTTTCCAGTGATGATATACCCTTGCTATTTCAAGGGTGTTGACAGCCATATTTTCGCCATCTACAGCGCCGCAAAAATTCCATCCATGTATATCATCGGTATAGCCATTTCCATCATCGTCTTTTCCGTTGCCGGGTATTTCTTTAGGATTGGTCCAAAGTGCACTTTTTAAATCCACGTGCAACGTGTCAATGCCACTATCAATTACTGCAATTATTACCGGTGTACTTTTTCTGCCTGCTAATAATTCGTAGGCTTCTTTTACGCCAGTACCAAAGTACCCGTCCTGCTGATAACCCAGCAAATGCCAGCCTTTTAATTTTGTATGCGCAGGTTGTTTTTGAGAAAACGCAGCAATAAAAAGAAACTGGATGAAAAAGAGGTATATAAATTTTTTAAGCATGGTTTAAATTTTAGGGTAAGAATTCAATCACTCGTTTACAAATATATCAAAATAAAAAAGCCGCAGCTTCTTTAGCTCCGGCTATTAACTATTCTGTTACGGTATTATCCCACCAGGTCAATTTCGAAATTTGCCAGTTGAACAAAAGCCTGCAGCCTGATGTCAATGTCCTCTTTTTTAATTTCTTTCATTCTATTTGGGCCAAATTTTTCTACGCAAAAACTTGCAAGGGCACTTCCAACAATAATGGCAGTTTTCATATTTTCAAAACTAATATCTTTTGTTTTGGCTATGAATCCTATAAATCCTCCGGCAAATGTGTCTCCAGCTCCTGTTGGGTCAAACACTTCTTCTAATGGTAAGCCGGGTGCCGAAAAAACATGGTTTTCATGAAACAGTAACGCCCCATGCTCTCCTTTTTTTATCACTAAAAATTTAGGGCCCATTTCCATAATTATTTTAGCAGCCTTTACAAGTGATACTTCGCCGCTCAATTGCCTCGCCTCACCATCGTTCACCATTAATACATCTACTTTTTTCAACACAGCTTTCAAATCATCCAGCGCAATTTCCATCCAAAAATTCATGGTGTCCATTACTATTAATTTCGGCCTTACTCTTAGTTGATTAATGATACTAAGCTGAATGTTTGGCGATAAATTTCCGAGCATTAAAAAATCTGATCCCTGGTAACTTTCCGGCACCGTGGGGTTGAAATCCGCCAGTACATTCAGGTCTGTAACCAGGGTATCGCGGGTGTTCATATCAATATGGTATTTGCCACTCCAGAAAAAAGATTTTTTATCCGGTACAATTTCCACACCTTCCATTTCCACACCACGCTTTTTTAGCAATTCCATTTCTTCCGGCGGAAAATCGTACCCTACTATAGAAATTTGTTTTATGGGTTGAGTATAGATACTGGCGGCATACGCTACATAAGTGCCCGACCCTCCTACAATTTTATCTACTTTGCCAAACGGAGTTTCAATAGAATCAAAGGCCATGGTGCCTACTGAGATTAAAGACATAGTGAGTGATATTTTATTGTTGCTGATTTAAATTCAGTTGCAAAAGTAATGGTTTTCACCTCAAAGCTCAACGCTGACACAGTTATTAATGCGTTCTTTTATCTTTGACGAAAAATTAAGTTTTTTAAACAGTAGCCACCAGTTGGCTTTACACAATATTCAATATGCTGATACAAATACATCCAAAAGATCCGCAACCAAGGCTCGTCAAACAGGTGACAGAATGCTTAAAGGATGGCGGTGTAATAATATACCCTACGGATACTATTTATGGACTTGGTTGTGATATTTTTCAGCACAAGGCCGTGACAAAAATTTGTACCATCAAAAAAATTGATCCGGCAAAAGTTAATTTAAGTTTCATTTGCCGCGACCTAAGCCATTTGAGCGATTACGCAAAAAGTATTGATACGCCTTTATACAGGATGCTGAAAAGTTATTTGCCCGGACCCTACACTTTTATTTTACCCGCCAGTAAACAGGTGCCTAAAATATTACAAAGTAAAAAAAGTACTATTGGATTGCGTGTACCCGACAACGTTATTTGCCAACACATTTTAGACGTATTGGGCAACCCTATTTTAAGCACCTCGCTACCGGGCGAAATGGTGCAGGAATATACTGATCCGGAAATTATCTATGAAAAATTTGGAGACCTGGTTGATTTTGTGATTGATGGGGGCACTGGTGGCATGGTGCCATCAACCATTGTTGATTGCGTAACGGATGAGTGGGTTATTACAAGGCAGGGAGAAGGTGAATGGAATGCATAAACTAAGCCCCTGTAAAAATTGCTGATGCTGTTGTCGCTGCACGGGCAGCAATATCAAAACTTTTTCGGTGATGCAGGCACAAGCCATTTAGTTCAATTGCCTGCCGGTGAAAAGCGGTGCCATATCCTTTATTTTGATTCCATCCATAATGCGGATACTCGGCGTGCAGTTGCTGCATATATTCGTCGCGATAGGTTTTGGCCAAAATGCTTGCAGCGGCTATTGAGGCATATTTCCTGTCGCCTTTAACGATACATCGATGAGGCAAATCTTTATATGCATTAAATCGGTTTCCATCAACCAATAATATTTCGGGTAGCATCGATAATTTGCTAATGGAACGATGCATGGCCTTAAAAGAAGCCTGTAAAATATTGATGGTATCAATCTCATTGTTATCTACAAAAGCAACGGCAAAGGCAATACTCTCTTTTTCTATCACCGGCCTCAGCAAGTCCCGCTCCTTTTCTTTAAGCAGTTTACTGTCGTTTAAAAGCGGATGATAAAAATCAACCGGCAAAATAACGGCAGCCGCAAATACTGGCCCGGCATAGCAACCTCTGCCTGCTTCGTCAAGGCCGGCTTCCAGTAATTCTTTTTGTAGATAAGATAGCAACATAAATATTAACCAAATATCCGTTAAAAAATGTAAACTATTTCGTTTGTCCAATTCAACTGTTGCTGTATTAAATTTGCACTTCTATGAACAGCATCGCAGAACAACGAAATAACAAACAGATAGCTATATGGCTATTGATAGGTGTAGGAATGATTGTAATTCAAGTGCTGCTTGGCGGCATTACACGATTAACAGAATCGGGCCTTTCTATTACTGAATGGAAGCCAATTACAGGCGCTTTGCCACCATTAAATGACGTTGCATGGCAAGCAGAATTTGACCGCTATAAAGTAACGGACCAGTTTAAATACGTACACCAAAATTTTTCTCTACGCGATTTTAAGGCAATTTTTTTCTGGGAATGGCTCCACCGTTCG
>JBGSIG010000889.1:0-2228 GCA_041742655.1 Ferruginibacter sp.
TTTATAATGGCTTCTCTGCTTTTTTTGCTTTTTTATTACAATAGCTCGCAAATGCCGCTTGAAAAAGAATTATACGTGTTAACGCTTGGGGTTGCAAGATTTGGTTTAATTCAATTGGTTGCAGGATTCTTTTGGTCAAATAATAAAAAGAATGGGCTGGTAGAAGTAGTGAATGATCTATACAATATGCCAGGTACAATGAAAGAACTTGCTGTAGTTCAGTTTTTTACCTGGTTTGCGTTATTTTCCCTCTGGATTTATGCTACCCCGGGTTTGGCGCAAAATATAGCAAATACAACAGACACTTCCTCTCCGGCTTACAATGAAATCGGTAACTGGGTAGGAGTGCTCTTTGGGTTTTATAATGGCTTCTCTGCTTTTTTTGCTTTTTTATTACCGGTGCTGGCAAAAAAAACGTCAAGACCAACAACCCACTTAATTTGTCTGGTTGCAGGCGGGTTGGGCTTAATAAGTTTGTTGTTTTTTAAAGATAAGTACCTTTTAATATTGAGTATGGCCGGTGTTGGCCTCGCCTGGTCAAGTATTTTATCGATGCCCTATTCCATGTTAACAGCTTCTTTGCCCTCCAATAAAATGGGAGTGTATATGGGCATTTTTAATTTTTTCATTGTTATCCCACAAATTTTAGCCGCCACATTGTTGGGCTTTTTTACAAAACACCTGTTTAGTGGCAATGCTATTTACACCATTGTTTTGGGAGGATTTTTAATGATTGTGGCCGCCTTGCTAACACTTCGTATCAAAATAAAATAATCGCTATGAACAAATTATTTTTAGTCTTCTTTTTTGTGTGCTTTACTTTAGTGACCGGGGCTCAGCCGGGCAATTACCAATGCTACCCTGCAAACTGGTGGGCGTGGATGAAGTATAATAAGTTACAATTGATGATACATGGCGAAGGTATTGCCAATGCCGGTGCTATCACTATTTCGTACCCGGGCATTAGCCTTGGTAAAGTAAATAAAGTTGAAAACCCGAACTATGTTTTTGTTGACATCGTGATAGCTGCATCTGCTAAACCCGGAATTGCAAAAATAAAAGTGGCGAAAGAAAACAGCCCCTTCGAGATTGATTTTGAGATAAAGGCCAAACGGGAGAACAGGGGTCTTGATTTTGCACAGGCCATTAGTTCGGGCGATTTTATATACCTGATTATGCCCGACAGATTTAGTAATGGTGATCCTTCGAACGACCAGGTGCCGGGCATGAGAGACCAGTCGTTAAATCGTGATTCGGTTTTTAACCGTCACGGTGGTGATTTGCAGGGAATAATAAACCATCTTGATTATTTACAAAAGATGGGCGTAACTACATTGTGGCTTAACCCCGTAATAGAAAACGATATGCCCGATAGAACTGAACATGGGTATGCATTTACCAATCATTATAAAATTGATCCCCGGCTTGGAGGCGAACAGGCCTACCGGCAACTGATAGACGCAGCACATGAACGCAGAATGAAAGTTGTGCAGGATGCTGTGTACAACCATGTAGGATTGTATCATTTCACTATACAGGATATGCCCATGAAAGATTGGGTTCACCAATGGCCAAATTACACCAACACCAATTATTTAGACCAAGCGGTATTTGACCCGCATGCTTCTGAGGCTGACAAAAAAGTAATGACCGACGGATGGTTTACTAAAATGATGCCTGACCTCAATGAAAGCAATCCGTATGTTGCTAATTTTTTAATTCAACATGCCATTTGGACCGTTGAGCAATTTGGAATTGATGGATGGCGAATTGATACCTATGCGTATAATGATATGGAATTTATGAACAGGTGTAATAAAGCATTGCTGGACGAGTATCCTGAAATGACATTGTTTGGGGAAACCTGGGTTCATGGGGTGCCTAACCAAAGTTATTTTGTGGAGAACAATTATAATATTCCATTTAAAAGCAACCTTCGGGGCGCTACCGATTTTCAAACCTTGTGGGGTATTAAAGACGCAATGACGCAGGATGTTGGATCAGCAAGCGGTGTGAGTAATTTGTACAATACCCTTGCGCAGGATTTTGTTTACAAAGACCCAACGCATAATGTGATTTTTTTGGACAATCATGATATGGACAGGTTTTATTCCGTGGTAAATGAAGACATGGATAAATATAACTCTACATTATGCCGGCTGTTTACCCGCAGGGGCATTCCACAGATGTATTCTGGAGACGAGCTGGCTACAACAGGCGAAACAACA
>JBGSIG010000890.1:0-5646 GCA_041742655.1 Ferruginibacter sp.
GTAAGCCGTTTGAACCCTCAATAACATCCGTTAACTTCACAATCTAAATGCATTAAAAAACAGGATATGCAGTTTAATAGAAAAAATTATTCAAACGAAGAACTTGTCAATTTGTATAAAAATCTTCTGCTTCCAAGAATGATTGAAGAGAAGATGCTGGTGTTGTTGAGGCAGGGAAAAATTTCAAAATGGTTTAGCGGTATCGGGCAGGAGTCTATTAGTGTAGGCGCCACCATGGCACTGCAACCAGTAGAATGGATAATGCCTTTGCATAGGAATCTAGGGGTTTTTACCACACGAAATATGCCGCTGCACAAATTGTTTAAGCAATGGCAGGGCAATAAAGATGGCTATAGTAAAGGGCGTGAAAGAAGTTTTCATTTTGGCAGTAAAGAATTTCACATCTGCGGCATGATTTCGCACCTCGGCCCCCAAATGGCTGTTGCCGATGGGGTAGCACTGGCATACCAACTCAGTGAAAAAAATAAAGTGTCCGTTGCATTTACCGGCGAGGGAGGTACAAGCGAAGGTGATTTTCACGAAGCGCTAAATGTTGCCGCCGTGTGGGATTTGCCGGTAATTTTTATTATTGAAAATAATGGCTACGGCTTAAGCACACCTGTAAGTGAACAGTACCGCTGCTTTAGCCTGGCGGAACGTGCAAAAGGCTACGGCATGGAAGGTATTCAGATAGACGGAAATAATATCCTGGAAGTGTTTGATACCATTAAGGGAGTAAGAGAGTATTGCATTAAAAATCAAAAGCCATACTTAATTGAATGTATGACTTTCAGGATGCGGGGGCACGAAGAGGCAAGCGGTACCAAATATGTGCCGCCTCATTTATTTGAGCTATGGCAACAAAAAGACCCTATAAAAAATTTCGAAAATTATTTAATTGAACAGGCCGTAATTACCGAACAAACTGTTACGGATATACGCAACAATTTTAAGGAATATATCGAAGCAGAATTAAAAACAGGTTATGATTCAGCGCCTGTGATCCCCGACACTGAAGAGGAGTTGAATGATGTTTATGCGGCAAGTGCTCCGTCTCCATTCTTGTTTAATAAAGTACAAATTAAAGATCATCCCCAAAAACGTTTTATTGATGGAATAAAGGAGGGGCTGTTTCAATCCATGCAGCGGCACCCTAACCTGGTATTAATGGGCCAGGATATTGCAGCATACGGCGGTGCTTTTAAAATAACCGAAGGATTTTTAGAAGCCTTTGGCAAAGACAGGGTACGCAATACACCTATTTGCGAAAGTGCAATTATTGGCATCAGCCTTGGCTTATGTCTTGAAGGCTTCAAAGCAATGGTGGAAATGCAGTTTGCAGATTTTGTTAGCGTTGGGTTTAACCAGGTAATAAATAACCTTGCAAAAATTCATTATCGCTGGGGGCAAAATGCTGATGTGGTTATTCGCATGCCAACAGGCGGTGGCGTGGGTGCCGGTCCTTTTCACAGTCAGAGTAACGAAGCATGGTTTGCACATACGCCCGGTTTAAAAGTAGTATATCCTTCATCACCTATGGATGCCAAAGGGTTATTAATTGCTGCCATTAACGATCCCAACCCGGTATTGTTTTTTGAACATAAGGCTTTGTACAGAAGTGTGAGTGGGCCTGTACCTGAAGAGTATTATGAAATAGAAATCGGCAAAGCAAATATTGTGCAAAGTGGCGATGACCTTACTATCATCACCTATGGTGCTGGTGTTCATTGGGCCTTGCAGTATGCAAAAGACAATACCACATTGTCCATTTACATTCTGGATTTGCGAACACTTTTGCCATTAGATTTTGAAGCCATAAAAAGAGCCGTTGAAGCAACAGGCAAAGTGTTGTTGTTACATGAAGACACGTTAACCGGCGGCATCGGAGGAGAAATTGCGGCATGGATAGCTGAAAATTGTTTTGAACAATTGGATGCACCGATAGTTAGATGCGGAAGCCTGGATACACCCATTCCTTTTAACGTTGATTTAGAAGAAAATTTTATGGCACATAGCAGGTTGGATGATGCTGTAGTCAAGCTGATGAATTATTAGGATTTCAATTTTTTTTGAGTTGGTAATAAAAGGAAACAATAAAACAATTCAACAAAAATCTCTATTCCTCCTTTCCGCTTTTATCGCCAACAAACCAATGCTCTTTATCCTTAAACAATACATTAAAAGTTGTGAGTGAACCATAGCAACGGGTGACGTATTGCTGCATGTTTACTTTTTCTTCATCACTCAATTTTTTATTGCTGTTGATGTTTTGTTCCAACACCCTCAGCCTGTCACGTAACATTACAATTTTGTGAAAAAAATCTGCGACAGGAATTTCCTTGGGCTTTAAAGTTTTATCTGCAGGCTGCAATAATAGTGTGCCGCCAATCCATTTTTCTCCAAGTGGAACTACCTCCATAACGTTGCCCCATAAACGCAGTATTTTTAACAACGATTTTTCGGTTTCAGAGACAGTTTCTATTTCTGCTGTTACGTTCTCGGGAATAATTTCATCGAGATTGGTATCTGTTTTTTCTATCACTTTTATGCCATAGTGAATAAAGGAAATGAGGTAGGTAGCATATCTAACACCAACAACAACCCCGGGTCCATAGTGAGTATGTTGTAGCCTGGTACCAATACCTAATGTAGTTTGATCCATAATTTTTTATAAAGAAGTTATCAATTTTCTTTTTTTGCTTCACCAACTAACAACTCTTTTCGAAATTGATAAGAAGCATTTAATATGTATTGGTAAAAAACAGTGGTGGTACTATTTTGTGTAAAGTAAAAATCGGGCCGGTACTGCACCATAAAACTATCCAAATTTTTACCTTCAAGACGGGTGATGCTTTTAACAAGCGTTTTATTAAAACGATAATTAATATATCGTTCCTGCTCCTGTTCCATCAACCTGTTTTGCATGTACTTCAACTGCTTGTTTCTTTTAAATCTAAAAATATTAATGAATTCATCCAGGTCCATTCCAGCAGCACCGGAATAGTCAGATGTATTGGTGCTTATACCAGGTTTTTGATAATTGAATATTTTTGCATATTCCTGCCTGTTTTCTATAGAATCCTGCTTAAAACTTTTGCTGAAAACCCGTACACCTTTCAAGGTTCTAAATTTTTCATCAACCCTAATGCGCAGCGAAATATCAAAGTTGCCGATATCCTGTATCTGCTTTACCGCAAAGCGGGCGGTGGGTTTATTTTGGTAAATAAAAGTGAGTGAATCGTTGTCACTGGCAATAACATTATAATGCCCGGCAGAATCCGTGTTGGTAGTAGCGCCATTGGTGCTTTTAATCACAACATCCGGCACGGGAATTACTCTGGTTGAATCGTATACGGTGCCGCTGACGGTAAACTGGCCCTGGGCCAAGCCGCCCATCAGCAACAGCAAAAGTGTAAAACAGTAAGTTCTTAGTTGGTGATACAAGCTTCAATAATTGTGAGTAACAATATTACATTAACATATCTTGTTCCGGCAATGCTATCTTTCCTTTTAACGGCGATTTTGCATATTTAATACATTCTCAATAACCTTTGGGTAATGCTCATGCTCCAGCACATGAATTTTTTGTGCTAACGAATTTGCAGTTTCTCCTTCGGTTACTGAACAGGCGGCCTGAAAAATAATGTTTCCATGGTCGTATAATTCATCCACATAATGAATGGTTATGCCGCTCTCTTTTTCGCCTGCAGCTATCACCGCTTCATGCACTTTAAGTCCATACATTCCTTTGCCTCCGTATTTTGGTAACAGTGCCGGATGAATATTTACTATTTTGTTTGGATACGATTTTATTAATGAGGCCGGAATTTTCCATAAAAAGCCTGCCAGCACGATAAAGTCAATACTTCTTTTTTTTAATTCGTCGATGTAGGTTTCTTCCGAAAGAAAAGAATCTTTTCCTATTATCATTGTTTCGATTCCGTGTGTTTGTGCTAATTCCAGCACACCTGCCCGTTCTTTGTTGCAAACAATCAATGCAATTTTAACTGTGTCTTTTTTTGCTTGGAAGTATTCAATTATTTTTTGCGCATTACTTCCGGCACCGCTGGCAAATATTGCTATCACAGTTGTTGGTGTTTTTTTTTGGCCAGAAATGGCACCCCATATTTTTACGAGGTAGGTTTTAAAAAAAGAAAATTGACCCAGTGGAATACTGAAGAGCAAAACACATAGTGGCCAAAGAAAGGTCGCAATAAGAAGATAAACGATTAGCCATAGTCCCTCTTGCTCTATGGCAGTTAGTGCCATTATTTTTCGTGCTGCATAACCGCATAAGCTACCGCCAAGCGCAAAGGTAAAAATAACCAGTATCAAGCCACCATTGTTTACTTTCCAACGTCGTTTCAAATTTTCGAGCATCCGGCAAAAATCATTCAAAAAATTGTGAATCGCTAACCAATACAAAAAAAGATATGTAAACTTCTGTTTACAAAAACATGACAATTAGTTATGCAGAAGTGAAACAATCCGCTGAAAATCAAGCTGGGCAAGGAAAAATTTTTTTTAAAAATGTTGATATTATGTGAACATACTGACTTATTTTTGCAGCCATAGAAGCATATTCTTCCACTTAAGCATCCGAATAAACTGTATGAGTCGCAATAGAAAAATCTTACAAAAAGCCTTCGCAAGTTTACTATTCATTGCATTAGTTTTTTTTACCAATATTAGTTTTGCTGCAGATGGGGAAGCTATATTTAAAGCTAATTGCGCAAACTGCCATAAGCCACTCGAGGATTATACGGGTCCAAAATTACAAGGCGCAAGAGAAAGGGAACCAAGCCCTGGCTGGGCGGTAAAATGGGTTAATAATGTAAATACAATGTTGGAAACTGATCCTTATGCAAAGAGTTTATTTGCAAAATATGGATCAAAAATGACCCAGTTTAATTTAAAGCCGGAGGAAATAACTGCTGTGTTAGATTATGCAGATGCCTACAAAGCACCCGTGACACCGGGAAGTGGTGTAGCAGGTGCGCCTGCCGCTGATAATTCTTTGCTTTTTGGAATTCTTACACTTGTTTTAGCTGTAATTGCTTTAATATTATTACAGGTTAACAGCAGCCTTCGTAAATTATCTGATGAAAAAGATGGCATCCTTCGTTCAGAACCCGTTCCTTTCTATAGGAACAAGAGTTATATAATGATGGCTGTGTTGGTGTTGTTTTGTCTCGGCGGCTATATTACCATCAATGCTGCAATAGGGCTTGGACGAATGCAGAATTACCAGCCTGAACAACCTATTTATTACTCTCATAAAGTTCATGCCGGTACAAACCAGATTAGTTGCCTATACTGTCACGGCGGTGCTCAGGAAGGAAAATCGGCCAGTATACCTTCGGTGAATGTGTGTATGAATTGCCACATGGCCATTAAAGAATATAAAGGTGATGTAATTACAAGAGAAGATGGTAAAGAAGTAAATGGAACTGCGGAGATTCAAAAATTGTATAAATATGCAGGCTGGAACCCAGATACAAAAACATATGACAAACCAGGAAAGCCCATCGAGTGGGTAAGGATTCATAATTTACCTGATCATGTTTATTTTAACCATAGCCAGCACGTAACAGTAGGCAAGCAACAATGTCAAACCTGCCACGGGCCAATACAAGAGATGCCAGA
>JBGSIG010000891.1:0-2007 GCA_041742655.1 Ferruginibacter sp.
ATGTTTCTGGGTAGGTGCATCAGGTGTAGCATCAAATGAATATTTCATAGAAACACCAGATAAAGGAATCTGCTCCACACCTCTGTAAACTTTTGGCATTTCCAGTCCGCATATTTCAAGAATGGTTGGAACGATATCAACCGCATGGTGATACTGGTTACGAATTTCCCCACGTGCCTTAATGCCCTTTGGCCAGGAGATGATCAGTGGATCTGCTGTACCTCCGGAATAATTTGAATAGCGTTTGAACATTTTAAACGGGGTTGAAAAAGCAGCCGCCCATCCTGTAGGATAGTGCTCATAAGTATTTGGTCCGCCTAGCTCATCAATCAACTTCATATTCTCGGCTAAATCATCCGGGTAGCCATTGAAGAATTTGTTTTCGTTAACCGAACCATTGGGCGTACCTTCTCCCGATGCACCGTTGTCAGCGCAATACATAATAATGGTATTATCATATTGGCCGGTGGCTTTCAGCTGATCGATGATACGGCCGATTTGCACATCTGTATATTCGGAGAATGCAGCATATACTTCACACAAACGGGAGAATAATTTCTTTTCATCCGAATTGAGTGAATCCCATGGACGTACAAAATCTGCTCCGTTCGCCTGGTCCGCAGGCATCGGGTTAAATTCAGTCAGTTTTGTATCCTTGGGTAAAATGCCCCTTTCAATCATGCGTGGCAGCACCCACTTGCGATAGGCATCATATCCATCATCAAATTTGCCTTTATATTTTGCGATATAATCTTTTGGGGCCTGGTGCGGAGCATGGTTGGCACCGGGGCAATACCACATAAACCACGGCTTATTGGGATTTGCTGAATTTTGATCACCGATCATTTTGATGGCCTGGTCAGCAAGGTCTTTTGATAAATGATACCCCTGTTCTGGCCCATAAGGTTGCTCAATAGCATGATTGTCTTCGGTAAGGTCAGGATACCACTGGTTGGTTTCTCCTCCAATAAAACCATAGAAACGGTCGTATCCTTGTTGCAGCAGCCATTGACTTTTATTGGAACCCGCCGACAGGTCAGTTTCAGGAACATTGTGATCCTTTCCTATCCAGAAGGTACTCCAGCCGTTATCGTTTAAGATCTGTCCCATGGTAGCAGTTTGCTTTGGTAGCAGGCAACTATATCCAGGAAAGCCATTGGCACCTTCGGTAATAACACCCATCCCATTCAGGTTATGATTGCGGCCTGTATTAATGCAGGAACGGGTGGGCGAACAAAGGGAAACGGTATGCCACTGGGTATAGGTTAACCCATCAGCAGCCAGTTTATCTAATGTTGGCATATTTATTCTTCCGCCGTAGGGAGACCATGCACCCAAACCGGTATCATCGTACAAAATGATGAGGACATTGGGAGACCCTTCCGGTGCCTTCTTACGTATGAATGGCGCCCAGTCGGCTTTTGAATCTCTCACATCCAAATTAATTACACCGTTAAACCCAGTGGCGGAGTCGGCATGTGTTGAAGTTGCTGTTTGTTGTTGCGGTTGATTGCAACTGAAAGCAAATACTGCTATAGCAAAAAGCAGCTTTGTTTTTAATTGTCGGTTGTAGTGCATTTGTTCGAATTTTTATTATTACTGTATTGCTTTTATAACAAGAGAAAATTTACGCTTAAATGAATTCCTTCGTGTGAACTGTTTATGGTTAGCAAATGCATCCGCAATTATGATAGTAACGAACCATAGTGGCCTATTCTATTCAGCATCGCTTAAGTGAAGTCATTTTTCCAATGGCAATTTTCATTCCTCTATTTTTTGAATGTCTTCTTTGTCTGACGTCAATGTTTCAGCATTTGGTTTCGATAGGACATTTGAATGATAAAAGCTTCCAGGTAGTATAGCCAGGTAAGTTGACCTGAAACAGGATGCTTACAGAACAGGCACTAAACAAACCATTTTAAAATGGCGCTAAAAGTAAAAAAATAATCAGTAAAAAAAAAATTGATAGTAGCGGAGTAAAATATAGATGAAAAAAACACCCTTTAA
>JBGSIG010000892.1:0-5814 GCA_041742655.1 Ferruginibacter sp.
TAAGCATGTAGTGCGTTGGATAATTAGCACTTAAATCTGAATATTCAAAACTTCAAATGGCAATACTCAGTATGCCATGGCTGCTTAATCTATTAGATTAGCACCCATTAGGGCCGTTGAACGGGCTGGCCAGTTGCCAAGTTCCTCCGCCGACTCAAAAAGAAAACAGGATGCTGTTCCGTTATGAAGTATTCGGAACTTAAGACTCCCGATAACTATCGGGACTTCTAAGGTTATAGTTGGTTTGTGTTGCCCCGGCTATTTCCCTACAATTAATGCAGCAATAAACATGTAGAAAGCTTACGGCGAATATGTTTGGACCAGGGTTCGACTCCCTGCAGCTCCACTAAAAGTCAATACAAAACGTATAAAAGCTGGTAAAATGACCATTTTACTGGCTTTTTTTATGCCTTCCTCACTAATTTATATCAAATAACATCAAATAAAACGGGACCAATTCGGTTACCACAGCCAATTTTTATTTTTGGTAACCGAATTATGAGCAATCTCTTTGCAGTAAAGCGTTTCGGACAATGGAACTTTGAAATTTGAGTTTAAGATATATGATTTTATAATAAAAAAAAGAGGGCTAAAATGAACCATAACATTGCTATTCATTTTCACGTGAGAAATGGAAGAAAAAACGAAAGTAATATCGCACCTGTTTATATGAGAATTACCGTAAACGGCAAACGATTTGAGCACAGCATCAACCGGGTCGTAGATACTTCAAAATGGTCTGTAGACACTGGACGTATGAAAGGCACCTCAACAGACGCAAAAATTTTGAATAATTATATTGATGTGATGAAAAACAAGGTGCAATGTGTAGAACGGGAAATTATATCAGATGGAACGGAAATTACTTATCAAACTTTCAAGGATAGATGGTTAGGAGTCGACAAAAGTAAAAAAATGATCCTTGAGGTATTTAAGGAACATAATATCGACGTAGCTAAACTTATTGGAAAAGATTTCGCCAAAGCTACGGCACAGCGATATAAAACTTCACTAGGCCATACACGCAATTTCATTGAATGGAAATACAAAGTGTTTGATTTGGACGTGACGAAAGTAAACTATGACTTTATCAGGAGCTATGCGCTATGGCTTAAAACTGAGCGCCATTGCAACCACAACAGTACAATGAAATACCTGGCAAACTTCAAGAAAATTGTTTTCATCTGTCTTAAAAATGGATGGATTGCCAAGGATCCATTCCTGGGATTTAAAATAACAAAACGTGAGGTGGAGCGGCCTATTTTAACGAAAATAGAATTGCAAGAGATGATGGCAAAAAATTTTATTACCGAGCGGCTGAATTTGGTGAAGGATATTTTTATATTTAGTTGTTATACCGGGTTAGCATACGCAGATGTACAGAAATTGAAACGAACCGAATTAATCGTTGGTGTGGACGGCGAAAAGTGGATTTCTACAAAGAGGCAAAAAACAGACACGCCTTCAAGAATACCAATTCTTCCGGTGGCTTCAGAACTTTTAGATAAGTACAAGAATCATCCTCAATGCGAAATTAAAGATCGCTTGTTGCCGGTTTTAAGTAACCAAAAAATGAATGCCTATCTTAAAGAAATTGCAGACGCATGTGGGATTAATAAGAACCTCACCTTTCATATTGCACGTCATACTTTTGCTACAACAGTCACTTTAAGTAATGGTGTTCCCATTGAAACAGTCTCAAAAATGTTGGGCCATGCCAACTTAAGAACGACTCAACATTATGCCAAAATTTTGGATTTGAAAGTTAGTGCTGATATGATGGCATTGAGAAAGAAATTGTTACAGGAAGCCTCTGAGTAACATTTAACCGGGATAAAAATACTAAAACAGTATTGAAAACAAAAGCTTTTCAATTTTAGAATATTTTTCAAGCTTGCAATGACGGAATTTTGAGCATTTTAAAAATCAAGCAAGGCTCGTCCTTAATGTTCAAATTTTAAAGGTTGAAAATGAGCCGCTATTGGTGCTTAGGTATTTGTGGCCGCGTCAACTATAATTTCTCAATATTCAATTTAATTCTTTCAAGCAATGAATCGAAATTTGGCTGGCCATTGTAATAAAGGGCTTCCGTTTCTTTATACCTTTTTATGAAGTCCGCTTTTGTCGCAGCATCATTTAATAAAAAGGCCTCATTTTCCTTAATCGATATCGCCCTATTAACAGCGGGAAATTTTTTGTGTTTATGCGCCAGGTATGCATGGGTTCCGATAAATTGTTGTACGGACTCATCACCCAACAAACAATATACATCGTAATACTGCCGCATAAAATTGGGCCGCACCAATTCGCCACTTTTTTCCTTCCTGAATTTTGTTGCAATGGCCTGGAGCTTTTCAACAAATGTATACCTCCTGTCGTAGCAAACAATACCAACCGCACTGTTATCCATTATCGCAATTCCGGCTGTTTGTTTAGCCTTATCAAAAGCCCACGAGCTGATGGATAAATTTTGATTGGGTGTAGTAGTATCAAAACCAGTTTCCAGCAATATGCCTTCCTTAATGCCCGCAATTTTATCAAAAACATTTTTGTACATTAACCGTATGCCACCACTTCGGTAATACTCCTTATCATCAAAAATTTCATCTCTTTCAACAGCAATAATTCCGATGATTTTAATGGCGGTAGTTAATCAGTTATAAAAATCTTTTCTTGCCGTAATATTTACCCGCTTTGTATTATTTGGATTCTCGTTGATCTTAAATTTTTCAGGTGGTGTTATATGAATATCGATATCCTCCGAAGCGTTCTATGATCCGGTATCCTTTTGATAATGATGTGCCACCTTTTAATTCAAATTTGAAACCCTGTTTAGATAACCCATATAATACCTGCATGATCCAGTAATCCTTTTCAACCAATGCAGGAATTATTTTCTTTTCATCCGCAAAAATGTTTAACAAAGCGGTAAATTCTTTATGATGATGTAAATAATCAGCAGCCATTTTCTTACTTTTAGTTAAGCATTGGTAACAGTATTTTTTTTGCCCTTATGTTTCCGTACGCTTTAACTGAATAAGATAATTTCTTTTTATCCATTAGGGGTATTTTGGCTGATATATTCTTTAGTACTTCATTGGGATCTTCAGCCAACTGGTTGAGGTTATTCACCAGGTCTACCAATAAGAATTCTTTAGACAATGTATTGGGAAAATGATGCTTCATTTGGAAATAAAAAGTACGGTTACCCAGGTTAAATTCTCCGTGTCGCTTATGATTATATACTATTGTTTTGTTGTATAACTGAGTTGTTCCTACGCCTAAAGAATTATAGGCATTTGGAGAGGTTATAAGAAACCTATCATCTTTTAAAAAAGTACGTACAAGGGCTGTTTCGTCCGGGGGAAGTGTACCAAACGCAGATTCTTTCGGATAGTAATAAACACCCGGCGATACCTTTTGTAGAGTACCTCCATTTACCAATTCAGCTAAATGACGATCAACAGCATTTGACCATTGTATCAGGTCATTGCGGCGATAGACATTGCCCCGTTTTAAAAACTTTTTTAAACCTTTTACCTGCGCCATAATACAAAGGTAATAAGTTTAATTTTGATGCATTAAAAATAATTTAAAATTCATGCAAATTGACATCAAAAAAGCCTCCTAAAAATTTACTAATTATATGTACTCTTTTAACTACCAAAATATCTATAATTAAAATTAATTATTGCTGATTTTTTCTATCCAATTAAGCATGTCACAAAGTCACGTTAAAACTTTTTTTCGAAAGTAAATTTGAGCAGGGTTTTTTAGCTGATTTTTTGTTTTGACTACTTTGTTGACGGAAAATAGATCTCGAAACCTTCCTCACTAAGTGATTGTAATTTACCTGGCTGAAAATGCTGCCCAGTTAATTTTTTCTTCAATTATCGCACTTATTCGTTGGTAAATAATTTTTTTTCAGGGTTGTTTTGTAATCGCCCCCGACTTTGGAGAGGGGCGGCTGTTTCTCCGTTTGTAGTACAACGGGACATCTAGCCGGTAGCCGAGAAGCTAGCTACCTCAGAGGCACTTTTGCCCTTTTTGGAGCCATTCCGAAAAATAACGCACTAGAAATTTTATAAAAGCTCTCATTAATCTAAAAACTCCAGTAAGTGATATTCCCTGCTATCGAAAATAAAAAAGTTACCTTAAAATTTGTTTTGCCTGATCATAAACCTGTCCTGAAAATTATTGGGTGTATGGTATAATTGGCTATTATGCTAATACTTTTGTTAATTTACGTATGTATTCTGCTATATGTAAATTTGTCATTTATAACATTATCTAAGAATTATAAATGTGCGCATGCGACTACTTTTTAAAAATTTACATTTTAAAGAAAAGGGGCGTTTTATTACTCTTTCAAATATCTGTTGCGAATTTGATTTATTGAACAGTTTTCCAGCCAACCTCCCTTTCGTTTCACGAGCAAAATTTTACCAAATAATTTTCCAAGTTTCTATTGTAAAGGCTGGTGAAAAGAAAGAGCTTACTGACGATGAAAAATAATTAGATTGAGGGGTAGGCCAGTGGCAGAAAAAGCCGTACCGTGCTACCTGTAAAAAAGGAAACAACCGTTTAAAAATTGGAGGCAGGTTTTGAATGTGACTTTACTTTCCATCGGAGGATAAAAAGAACCGAAATAGGATTTTAAAATAATGCAGGCGGCCACGAATTAGGGGCAGTGACTTTGAAGGCAGGTTGCTAAAAGAAAGTTGTTTTTTGACAATTATAGAGAACGGATCCATACATTAATGATCATCTAAAACAGCAACAGGAGCAAAGGCAAAAACAACGGCCGCGACTGCGAGCATGGTTTTGAATTTTAGTAGCCAGCTATGTTTCGGTTAAACCGAAACCCTGGCTACTACCGCTCCCGCATAAAGCCGGGATCAGCAGCAGGAAGCTCATTCGCCGTTGGCGGATTCGAAAACAACGTGAAGAAAGACAATGGAGCAGGTAAAAAAATATACGAAGAATAAAGGAGGGCGCCCTCAAAAGGCGGTAAAAAAAGACCAGTTGCTGGCTATAAAATGCACGATGGTACAAAGAAAAACCATCGAAGCAAAAGCCAAAATGGCGAACATAACTGTCTCAGATTTTCTAAGGCAATCAGGGCTATCCGGTGAAAATGACACCCGTAAAAAAAGCTTTCCCAAAGGAAGTTTTACAGCTCACCGGAATAATCAATCACCTTGCAGCCAACCTCAATCAAATCGCCAAAAAAAGAAACGGAATGGAGCAACTCGACGCCTTTGAAAGAGCCGGCTTAGAGCTGCAATCAAGGGCGTTAAAAAGCCTTGCCATAATAATAAAAAACAACCTGCAATGCTTGGAAAAATAACCATCGGAAAATCCTTTTCGGGGTGTATTAATTATTGCCTGAACGACAAGGTGCAGAAGCCCAATATGGAACCGGAAATGGAAGATAGGGCAGAGGTGCTGATGTACAATCAATGCTACGGAAACGAACGGGAACTGGTGCAACAATTTAATGAAGTACGCCAGCTAAATCCGCAGCTTTCAAAACCGGTAATGCACGTTACTCTAAGCCTTGCACCTAGAGAAGATTTATCCAGAGATAAGCTGATGAATTTGTGCCAGGATTGCGCACATGATATGGACTTTGAAAAGAACCAATATATAGCCGTCTATCACAAGAATACCAACCACCAACATTTGCACTTAATCATCAACCGGGTGGGCTATGATAAACGAACCGTAAGCGACAGCCAGAACTTTAAAAAAATAGCAGCTTATTGCAGAAGCATGGAGCTAAAATATGAACTGCATCAGGTACTAAGCGCC
>JBGSIG010000893.1:0-2220 GCA_041742655.1 Ferruginibacter sp.
ACAGTAGCTTTCACTAGTCGCAATAGCAATAAATGATAAAATTAAAACGACTGTCACATAAAATGAAAGCTGCAGAATGGAGTGAAATTTAAAAACTAATTTAATTATCATTAATAATAAATAAAAATGAAAGAGTATAAACTATTCAACGAAGTAAAATTAGGAACAGAATATCTGTTCAACCGAATTGTAATGGCGCCAATGACAAGGTGCAGGGCTATAGGCAATATACCTAATGAACTAATGGCAAAATATTATGAGCAACGTTCTGCCGCCGGGTTAATCATTACTGAGGGTACAGCTCCATCGGCCAATGGGCTTGGCTACGCAAGGATACCCGGGATTTTTACCGGGCACCAGGTAGACTGCTGGAAAAAAATAACTGCTGCAGCTCATGGAAACGATGGAAAAATATTTGTTCAGCTAATGCACTGCGGAAGGATCAGTCACCCGCTCAACATGGCGGAAGGCACAGAGATATTAGCTCCATCAGCCATAAAAGCTGCCGGGCAAATGTGGACAGATGCCAAACAACTTCAAGACTATCTGATACCAAAAGAAATGACTGCCGAAGATATTGTAAACACAAAGGCTGAATATGTATCGGCTGCTAAAAATGCACTGGATGCAAGGTTTAATGGCGTTGAAATGCATGGGGCCAACGGCTATTTATTGGAAGAGTTCCTTTCGCCGGTAAGCAATATCCGCAATGACAATTACGGTGGAAGTATTGAGAACCGTTGCCGCTTTGTTATAGAAGTTGTAAGTGAAGTGGCCAAGGCTATCGGTAAAGATAAAACAGGCATCCGTCTATCCCCTTACGGAGTGGCAAGCGACATGCCGCATTATCCTGAAATCGATGCTACTTACGATTACCTGAGCAAACAATTAAACGATATTGGCATTGCTTATATCCATCTTGTTGATCACTCTGCAATGGGTGCACCTGTTGTACCGATAGAAATAAAAAAAATGATACGGGCAAATTTTAAAAACACCATTATACTCTGCGGTGGCTATGATAAGGAAAAAGCCGAGACAGATATTGAAAGCGGATTAGCTGACCTGATTGCATTTGGGCGGCCTTTTATTAACAACCCGGATCTAGTTGAGCGGTTAGCAAATAATTGGCCCCTGTCGCAAGACCTGAAAATGGATTTATTTTATACTGCTGATGAAAAAGGATACACGGATTATCCTATTTATAAAAATAAACCAGTGTTGGTATGACCATTTACATGCAAACGGCCTGGCTTTTTTTATTGGCAATACCAATCGCCTGTATAGCCTGGACGGTTACACATGAAGAAGTATTCAGGGAGCCAAGAGAGTATTGCAGCAACCGAAGTAAGACAGGGAAAACGTTATTGGAGAGAAAGTTTTTTTACCTCTTTACCTGTGAGTATTGCTTTAGCCATTATGTAACCATACTTTTTCTTTTTTTGACCAGTTATAAATTGCTGATGACTGATTGGCCTGGGTATATTATTGCAGGCTTTGCATTGGTATGGATAGCAAACTTGTATATGAGTATATTCAGTTTCATACGCCAGGATATAAAAAAAGAGAAAACAGAAATTGAGTGTATGGAAGATGAAAGGAAGAAATGAAATGACTTATTGATATAGATTGGTTAAAAAGCATATAGAAATAATAAAGCATTATGAAAAGACTTTCCCTTAAATTTCTATTGCTTTTATTAAGCTTTGCTTCCTGTAAAAGCAAACAAGAAAAAGTAAAACCCACACAAGAAAAAATAACCGAATCTGTTTATGCTTCAGGCATTATTACAAGCACTAATCAATACAAAGTATTTTCAACAGTAAATGGAGTAATTGCAGCAATAGTAGTAAAAGAAGGTGACCTGGTAAAAAAAGGGGATGCAATAATAAGGCTAGTAAATACCAATGCACAATTAAATACAGAAAATGCCGCATTGTCCGCCGACTATGCTGCTACAAATAACAATGCTGAAAAGCTAAATGAATTACAGATTGCTACAAATCTTGCTAAATCGAAAACGACTGAAGATGCCCTGTTGCAGCAACGACAGCAAAATCTGTGGAATGAAAATATTGGCACTAAAAATGAGTTAGAGCAGCGGCAGCTTGCCTATAAAAGCTCAGTAACTGCCTACCAGGCCGCTGCTCTTCGCTATACCCAATTGCAAAAGCAAATCAGGTTTCAGGCAAAACAATCTCAAAATAATTTACAAATAGC
>JBGSIG010000894.1:0-3711 GCA_041742655.1 Ferruginibacter sp.
ACATTCAACAAGCTCGTCAACGATGAGAAGCTTATGCAGAAGCCTAATTATCTCACTGCAATGTCGTACCTGCTGATTACATCGCTATTTAAAGAATGGAACGTATTATCGGCAGCACTTATAGTAAATACACTTTTAATTTGGGTTTGGGGAAATATGAGTGCGATGTACAACACAAAACATGCTAAAGCAACACTTTTCAATATTGGGCTTGCAATTGGGGTTGCTACTTTTTTTTATTTTCCATCCATCGCATTTTCGTTGTTGATTATAGCCGGTCTCACAGTTACACGACCATTCAGACTCGCTGAGTGGCTTATTGCTCTGTTGGGGATTATTACACCATATTATTTTCTGCTGGCCTACGTTTTTTTAAATGATAAATTAAAAGACTATAAACTTCCAGGTTTCTCAATAGGGTTGCCTCACTTTTCCGAATCCAGGTGGGCATTAGCGGCAATTATTATTATTATTGCATCAGCGTTAATGGGACTTTTTTATATTCAACTAAATTTTAGGCGGCAACTGGTACAAAGCCGTAAAAGCTGGAACCTTGTTTTTTTATACTTTTTGGTAGCTGTGTTTATCCCATTCATCAATGCTACTCATACTTTTCAGTACTGGATTTTGTGTGCGGTACCTTTATCGGCCTTTGTAGGAAGCACCTTTTTATATCCAGAAAAAAAGTGGTTTACATTGGTGTTACACTGGTTAATGGTAGCTTTTGTTATTGCATTTAGCTACTTCGTACAATAATTAAAATGTAGTTGTACTTTTGCGGGACGCTGATTATTACAAAGTATTGTGCATGTCAGTACAATACCTATAACTCAATTCAAATAATTATTATGAAATTTGGTGTAGTAGTTTTTCCGGGAAGTAATTGCGACAGGGACATGATTGAAGCTCTTAAAAATGATATGGGCCAGCAGGTGATAGAACTTTGGCATAAAGACAAAGATTTAACTATGTTCAATAGGGAAGACTGTATAGTGTTGCCCGGTGGTTTTAGTTATGGCGACTATCTGCGGTGTGGCGCCATCGCCAAATTTAGCCCAATGATGCAAAGTGTAATTGAATTTGCCAACAATGGCGGCAAAGTATTGGGCATTTGCAATGGTTTTCAGATTTTATGCGAAAGTGGATTGTTGCCCGGCGTATTGTTGCGAAACAGTCAGCAACAATTTGTGTGCAAAAACGTTTTTATCAAAGAAGGGGCTGCTGATGCCTGTGAAGCCCTGAAAATTCCAGTGGCACACGGCGAAGGCAGGTATTTTGCTGATGATGCAACACTGGAGAAACTGGAAATGCACCGGCAGATTATATACCGTTATTGTGATGATAAATGTGTAGTGACAAAAGACAGCAACCCCAATGGGGCAATTCATAATATTGCAGGTATATGCAATATGGAACGAAATGTTTATGGTATGATGCCTCACCCTGAAAGAGCCTGCAATATTGCCTTAGGCAACGAAGATGGAAGAAAAGTATTTGGCCATTTATTTGGCATTAACTAATACCATTAAGCATTTTTTAACAATGTTTAAAAACCAAAAGTCATCATTGCGTGTATCTTGTACCAATGAAATAAAAACAATACGAATGAAAAGATTATTTATCTGCATTTTAGCAATAATGTTTGTTGCTAATGCCACAGCACAACAAAAAGTAACCTGGTCATTTACGGCAAAGAAAAAGGCTGATAACACCTACGAATTACGCATGACGGCTACTCCGCCCTCAGGTTGGCATATCTACTCGCAGTTGACGCCTGAAGGCGGGCCAATACCTACAGAATTTAGTTTTACTAATAATGCTCTGGTAACTGTAACCAACAAAAAGCCCAGCGAGGAAGGAAAGCTAGTTACCTATTTTGACAAGAATTTTAAAGTAGATGTAAAGTATTTTGAAGGCAAGGTAGATTTTGTAAAAACTGTTACGGTCAAAGGTAAAATTAAAACGAATATCAGTGGCACTGTGGAATCAATGATTTGTAACGACAGAACCTGTATGCCACCCACAACAGAAAAATTCAACATTGCATTAAATTAAGGGATAAATATTTTTGATGATAAAGCACCAGTTATTAACTATTGCGAGTTTCTTTTTTTTACTCACGCTAACTGCACAGGAAAAACAACCTGTGCAGTTTAGTTTTAGTAAGGCTGATAAAGGAAATGGAGAATTTATATTGAATATTGATGCAAAGCCTGCCATAGGAATACAAATTTTTTCTATTGATAAAATTTCTGCCGATTTACCTGTAAATACCGTTATTAGTTTTGATTCTTCTATACAAAAATATTTAAAGGACAGCATCGTTGAAACGGGGGATGCACATACAGCCAAAGAACCAGCGCTGGATAACACCACAATAAAATTTTACACAGATTCTTTACAGTGGCGGCAAAAACTAAAATTAAACCCAGGCGATAGCATTCGCGTAGTTGGCAACATCAACTACTATTATAAAAAAGGGGAGAGTATTGAAGCGGCCGAGCAGCGCATCTCCATGCAGTTTATTTACAAAGCTAATGAGGATGCTGCTGTTGAAGCTCCTGCAAAAGCAACCGGTTACGCTGATGATTCGTGGGTAGTATTGCTATTGTTGGGGATGGGTGCAGGCTTATTGGCTTTTATTACCCCTTGCGTGTATGCGCTGGTGCCTGTTACGGTAAGTTTATTTTTAAAAAGAAGTAAGACGGCAATGCAAGGCCGGAAAAATGTGTTGTTTTACGCCGTTTCCATAATACTTATTTACGCTGCTATTGGTGCGTTGGCTTCTGTGGTGCCAAAAACCTTCTGGAATAATTTATCTACCCACTGGATTTTTAATTTGTTTTTATTTTTAATGTTCCTCATTTTCGGGATATCATTCCTGGGAGCATTTGATATTAATTTACCTGCCTCATGGGCCAACAAACTCGACAGTAAATCAAACTCAAATAGCTATGTCGGTATTTTCTTTATGGCATTTACACTTGTGGTAGTTTCTTTTAGTTGTACCGGTAATTTTGTAGCATCTATTTTAGGATTGGCCGGAGGCAAGGCCGGTAACCTTGGGCCCATTAGCGGTATGTTTGGATTTGGTTTTGGCCTGGCATTTCCTTTTATAATTTTTGCCTTCTTTCCTAAATTGTTAACGGTGCTTACCAAAAGTGGGGGCTGGCAAAACGCATTAAAAGTTTCGCTGGGTTTTATCGAACTTGCATTTGCGCTAAAATTCTTAAGCAATGTTGATGTAGCGAAAAACCTTAGAATATTAGACAGGGAAGTGTTTATTGTTTTATGGGTGGTGTTATTCTCGCTGCTGGGTTTTTATTTGTTAGGCAAGTTGAAGTTTAAACATGACAGCGAATTGCCAAAAAACGATTGGGGACTAGAATATGTACCGATACCTAGATTGATGCTTGCCATTGCGTCTTTGGCATTCTCCCTGTATTTAATTCCAGGATTATGGGGTGCGCCACTGAATGCCGTATCTGCTTTTGTACCTGCCGCCGGCACACAGGATTTTATTTTGTACAACCAACCTGTACAGCAGAACCATGGTGACAATACAAGCACAATAAATTCCGGCGCTGTGCCACCTGTAAAATATGTTAAACGGTTAAGTAATTACGAACCCATAGCGGCTAAACAAAATAATCTAACTATATACTACGACTACAAGGAAGCGCTAGCTGCCGCTAAAATTTTAAATAAGCC
>JBGSIG010000895.1:0-3105 GCA_041742655.1 Ferruginibacter sp.
ATGACCATCGGCTTATGGATGTAATTCGGGTCTTTGAACCCCCCTTCGGGGGGCAGGGGGGCCGCATAAAACGCATTATTAATCAAATTCAGCAACACTCTTCCAATATCCTGTGGAATAACATTGATTTTTGGAAGGGACTCATCAAACTCGGTTTTGAAATCGGCGTTGAATGATTTGTCTTTTGCTTTTAATCCGTGGTAAGCTAACCGTAAATATTCATTGGCTAACGCATTAATATCTGTTGGCTCTTTTTGCCCGCTTGAAGTTCGCGAATGTTGTAACATGCCTTTTACAATGTCGGCGGCACGTTTGCCGTGATGATTAATTTTGTTGAGGTTTTGTTCAATGTCGTTTAAAAGTTCATTTTCCAGTTCCTCATCCCGTTTGTTTTGTGTCTTGTGTCTTTCTTCTTGTATCTCTTTAATCAATTCATTACTTACTTCCGAAAAATTATTTACAAAGTTTAAGGGGTTTTGAATTTCATGAGCAATACCTGCAGTAAGCTCCCCAAGCGAAGCCATTTTTTCTGATTGTATCAACTGGTTTTGTGCGGCCTTCAATGCCTCATGTGTTTGTTCCAGAGAATGATACGCTTTTTCAATTTCTTTTGCCTGCTCTAATTCCTTCGCCCTGCTGCGTTCTCTTTCTTTTTCAAGTAAGCGGCGCCGCAGGTATCGGTTTACTGTAAATGACGCAGCTATCAATAACAACAGGTATGCAGCATACGCCCAGGCAGTTTTCCACCATGGAGGTCGTACAGTTATTTTTAGTTTGGCGCCCTCTTCATTCCATACGCCATTGCTATTGGCTGCTTTTACATGAAATAAATATTCGCCGGGGGGAAGGTTGGGATAGAATGCCACGTGCTGGTTGCCAACATCCCGCCATTCGTTGTCATAATTTTCTAAAATATAGGCGTAACTATTTTTAGATGGATTGGAATATTGTATGGCCAAAAACTCAAGCGATATATTATTCTGGTTGTGCGCCAAAATGATTTCTTTTGTTTCGTCAACCGGTTTTTTTAGAATAGATTTTTCACCCGGGATAACTGATTTATTAAACAACTTTAAATCGGTTAAAAAGACTTTTGGCGGTGCTGAGTTTTTATTTATGTCATTCGGGTTAAAAATGGTTATTCCATTTGAGCCTCCAAAAACGAATAGTCCGCCGGAAGTTATTAAATTAGCTCCATCTGCAAATAACTGGCTCTGGATACCATCTGTAATGGAGAAATTATTGAATTGTTTTGTTTTTAAATCAAAGCGGCTAAGCCCATCAAAAGTACTAAGCCATAGCGTATTATTTTTTACATCAGCAAGGATGGCCTGTATACTCATAGAAGGCAAACCATCATTGCGGGTATAGGTTTTTATTTTTTTCGTTGATACGTTGTACATGCTTAGCCCGCCCTGCCAGGTACCTACCCACGCAATGCCGCCACTGTCTTCGTAAAAAGAATTGATATCTTGCGTTATAAAAATATCACCCGCTTTTGGATCAAAGCCATGCCGTTCAATTTTGTCTGTTGAATAATTGTACAAAAACAGGCCATTGTTGGTAGTTAGCCACAAACCATTTTTTCTATTTTCAACCGCATAGGTAATTTCATTACTGCTGGCATCACTGCCAGGGAGTATGCTTAAGTCGTACCGCTTGAATATTTCCGTTCCCTTGGTTTTTTTGTACAACCCGCTTCTTGTACATAACCATAAATTTTCCCTGCTGTCTTTATAGAACTGGTTGACAATAGTTTTTTCAGGCACACCATCCAGCGCTATTTTTTGTAAAGCATTTGTTTTGGTTGACATTTGGTAGGTGCCCAGGTTGGTGTTAAATAATAATTCGCCGGGAGTAGTTTCCATCAGTCCGTTGATATTATAATTGCCGGGTAAAAAAGAACCAAAAGGAAATGGTCGAATAGCATTTGTCTGAAGGTCCAATTCATTTATACCTGCTGCATTTCTGCCTGCTGTGCAGATCCATATTTTTCCATCATGGGTTTCATAAATAATATTAGCCCAACCAGGTGTTAGGGTATTTTTCTCATCTTTATTAAAACTATAAGATTTAAATACAGCCCTTTCTTCATATTTAAGTAATCCCTGCGTTGCTGTACCAATCCACAACGCCCCGAACGGATCAAATTTCATATCAATGATGGAAGCTTTTTCCAATTGATTTATAGATTCATTTTTGAAAGTTTCAAATAGCCCCGTGGTTGTGTTAAAGCCGAGGAAACCCTTATCGGTACCAATCCAAATATTTTCATTTTTATCAAGGGTGATTTTGTTATTGTACAACCCTTCGTTAGGTGCTGTCCCCGGGGAATACATTTTATATAAACTGTCAGCTGGATTAAAATCCCACAATTTGGTTTTAGTGGTTACCATCCATATATGACCGGCTTTAGTACAAATAATGTCGGTGGGATACTCATTATTTTTTTTCACTTCTTTTTCCAGTGAATTAATCCTGGTAAGATTCCTGTTGGAATCAATTTTAAATAAGCCACTATAGCTCAGCACCCAGGTATTGCCATCCTTATCTTTGGCAATACTCAATACATTTTTAATAGTATCGGCACTGACAAATCTTTTTATAATCCCTTCTTTTTCATCAAGGTACAAAAGCCCGGGTGAAATGACCTCGCCGTAATTGGTTGTTACGCCAAAGTATATCCTGCCTTTGTCATCTTCACTGATGGCTGTAATACCAATTTCAACATTTGCAGGATGATCAACAAGGTGTGTAAAGCCCAGTTGCCTGAAGGATTTAGTGATGGGATTGTATACATTCAAAATGCTAGGGCCACAACCCACCCAAATTTGACCTTTGCTATCTTCAAACAACGACCATACAAGGAGCCCTTTAATAGAAGTACTGTCATTTGGATTGCTAAAGTATCTTTTAAATTCGTACCCATCGTAGCGGGCAAGGCCATTGATGGTGCCAACCCATATATATCCTAACCTGTCGGGTAATACTCTAAAAACCTGCGAGCCTGGAACGCCTTCCAGTTCGGTATACTGTGTTAAAAACCTCGGGTTAAGTTGCGCAACTGACGCAGTATTTAGTAATACCGTTGTGTAGAGGATTGTT
>JBGSIG010000896.1:0-3882 GCA_041742655.1 Ferruginibacter sp.
AAAGGGAATGCAGGTACCATTTACATCGATGATTTTGAGGGAAGTGAATCAGCTATTGACCTTCGTTTTCCTGCCAATAGTTGGGTGCTTGCTTCTACGCCGCAAGGCGCTACCGACCTTGCGGGCAATCCAATCTTTCCTGAATCAACGTTAGATAATAACCTTCTCTATGGAAGAAACAGGGCTAAAATAGCATGGTATCAAATTGAACCAGCACTTCAAATTTACAAGGGACCCAATAATCCGCTTGGTAATGATAGAGAAGAATTGAGTGACCCACAGGTGCGCCTTGTTAATCAAAACGAAATATTTCCATTAAAGACCGTTTCTTACGGGCAAAACCAGCTAATTACTTTTGATTTGTCTTACCACCCTGATCAAAAAGGCCCGTATAATTTTGAAGTTTCTCCTACAGAAATTGATGCCAATAACTATTTAAGAAATCCTACAAAAAGATGGGGCGGCTTAATGCGTAATATTGATCAATCTGATTTTGAAACTGCCAATGTTCAGTTTATTGAATTTTGGTTGCAGGATCCTTACGTGAAGCCAGCATCTTCCACAGCTGGTGGAAAACTATATTTTAATCTTGGGGCTATTTCAGAAGATGTTTTAAAAGATGGCAGAAGATTTTATGAGAATGGCTTACCTACCCCGAATGCACCGGCGCCGGTTGATACAACCACAGTTTGGGGAGTGGCACCATTAAACCCTATACAGGTAACCAATGCCTTTAGTAATAACACCGAAGATCGCCCATACCAGGATATAGGTTTTGACGGATTGAATGATGAGAATGAAAGAATTAAAAGAGCTCCTTACCTTGCAGCAATAACTCCTTTATTAAACAGCACTGCCCTTCAACAGGTACAAAGTGATCCTTCGCTTGATAACTATGTGTACTACAGGAGCCCCGATTTTACAAGTACTGATGGTATTTTAAAAAGGTATAAAAATATCAACAGCCCGCAAGGCAATTCGCAGGTAAATGATGGGTCTAGTTTTACTTCTGCCTATACTTTATATCCAGACGCCGAAGACGTGAATAAGGATAATACTATGAATGAGGCGGAAACGTACTTTCAGTATATAGTTGATATTAAACCACAGGTTGATCCATCAATGCAAATTGGCGTAAACTATATTGTTGATAAAAAAGTAGTGCCTGTAAAACTGGTTAACGGTACTACCCGCAACGAAACATGGTATCAGTTCAGGATACCGATAGCTAATTATAATAAAAAGGTTGGTCCCATTCCCGATTTTAAGTCTATACGTTTTATAAGAATGTTTCTTACAGATTTTACTGATTCAATAGTGATGCGTTTTGGAGAACTGCAATTTACCAGGAATACATGGCGAAATTTTCAAGGTAAAATTGATACGACGGGAATCTACTCTCCTATAAACACTAATGCAAATTTTGTTGTTGGAGCTATTAATATCGAAGAAAATGAGTTGCAGGCTCCATTGCCTTACCGTACTCCATCGGCTATACAACGTCAGCAGTTTCAAAGTAGTAATGGCTTTAATCTTTTCCAAAACGAGCAAAGCATGACCTTAAAATTTTGCGGCCTGGGCAGAGGCGATGCAAGAGGAGTATTTCAAACATTTGCAAAACTGGATATCCGTCAATATGGAGATCTTAATATGTTCATGCACGTGGAAAACGACGTTAAGACACCTAATAATATTAAAGACAGAGACCTAAATGCCATTATAAGAATTGGTACCGACTTTGTAAGTAATTATTATGAAATAAAAGTACCACTGTATCCAACGCCCATTTCAGCTAATATGTTAGATCCCAACAGCAACGAATACAACGATACCTTGTGGCCTGCCATCAACAGTTTGAATGTAGATCTTTCTATTTTGCCCAATATAAAATTGCAAAGAAATACCCAGGGTTCGCCCACGGTTTTGTTCAGCAGTCTGCAGGCCAATGGACAAACTTATTCCATAATGGGTGATCCTAATTTGGGCGAGATACGCGGCGTGTTGATTGGAGTGGAGAATGCCAATAATCCAAACGTTTGCGGGCAAATGTGGGTAAATGAATTAAGGCTTACGTCAATTAACGAAAAGGGCGGTTGGGCGGCTATGGCAAGATTGGATATGAATCTTGCGGACCTCGGAACGATATCAGGATCCATATTCGGCCATAGCAATGGGTTTGGTACGCTAGAGCAAAAAATACAGGAAAGATATATGGATGACCTAACTCAATTTGATGTAGCCACCAATCTTGAATTAGGAAAATTATTGCCCAAAAAAGCTGCAATATCAATACCTGTTTTCGCCAGCTATTCTCAAACTTTAAGTAAACCTCATTACGATCCCTACGACCTGGATGTTACTTTAAAGCAGAATATTGCAGCCTCGCCCGCTAATCAGCAGGATTCTATAAGAAACAATGCCGTAACATTTAACAGCACAAAGACAGTAAATTTTACAAACGTTCGGAAAAACAGAACCGGTACTAAAAAGCCGAAAATTTATGATATAGAAAATTTCGATGTGAGCTTTTCATATATTGATATACTTACCCGCACACCTTTAATAGAATCTAATGAAATAAAGAGATACCGTGCCGGCCTGGGTTACAATTTTGCGCCGCAAATAAAATACATTGAGCCGTTTAAAAAGATGAAATTTTTTGCCAAGCAAAAAACCCACTGGTTCGATTTGATAAAAGATTTCAATTTTAATCCTGTTCCATCGCAACTTAGTTTCCGAACAGATGGGCAGCGTCAATATGCCGCTATAACGCCACGCAGCGTTGGGTCTGATGACTATTCTATTCCAACAACCTATGATAAATATTTTACATTGCAAAGGGATTATATTTTGCGCTGGGCATTTACCAGGTCAATTAATTTTGATTTCACCGCTACCAATAATGCCCGGGTTGATGAACCGTATGGAGCTATCAACACCAAGGCAAAAAAAGATACCGTGTGGAATAATTTTCTGAAGGGGGGAAGAAATACATTATACAACCAGGCGGTTAACTTATCTTATACTTTACCCACTTCAAAATTACCTTTAGTTGACTGGACAAATATAAACCTCAGGTACCAGGCTATCTATAGATGGATAGGAGCTTCCAGGCTTGCAATTCCATTAGGCAATATTATTGAAAACGGCCAATCGAAAGAAGCTACGGCGCAACTTGACTTTACCAGATTATACAGCAAATCTAAATTCTTCAGGGCTATCGACCTACCCAAGGTAGAACGCGGAACGAATACAACCACAACCAGGGCCGATACCATTTATAAGTACGTGATGAAAGATAGTGTGAAAATAAAATTGGTAAAGAAAATTAAAATCCGAAAGGTGAGGGATCCCAACGCCATGCCTTATGTGGGCACTATGGGCCGGGTGTTTGGTAAACTTATCAGTAGTGTAAAGCAGGTAAATGTGTCCATTTCCGAAAATGGAAACACACGGCTACCGGGATATATGGATAGTGCAAAAGTATTGGGGCGTGACTGGAAAGCCGGGCAGCCCGACCTTGGTTTTGTTTTAGGCCAGCAACCCGATACGACCTGGTTAAACAATGCAGCCAAGAGGGGGCTAATGAGTACAGATAGTAATTTTAATACCATCCTTCAGCAGAATTATGATCAGCAATTGATTTTAACTGCGCAAATAGAACCGGTACGGGATCTTACAATAACCATGAATTTAAATAAAACTTTCAGCAAAAATTATTCTGAATTATTTAAAGATACTACCGGTACTGGAAACAATTTTGGTCACCTGAGCCCGTACACCGGGGGAAGCTTCAATATCAGTTCTATTTTCTATAAAACATTATTTGGAAAATTTGATGCTAATAAGATTACCACAGCATTTCAAAATTTTCAAAATAAC
>JBGSIG010000897.1:0-2685 GCA_041742655.1 Ferruginibacter sp.
GACAGGTGGCTTATTTTAATATTTTACCTGATGGGGCTTTCTATTGGTGTGCATTTGCTAAACCTGCTTACCATCCCCGCCATGGTGATGATTTATTATTTTAAACGGTATAAAATTACCAAATGGGGTGTTTTCTTCGCCTTCATAATCGGTTGTGCTATCACAGGAATCATTCAAAAAGCGGTAATACAATGGACCATTAAAGGAGCAGGAAATTTTGATATCCTGTTCGTGAATGATTTTGGATTGCCTTTTTTCAGCGGATTCGCATTTTTCTTTGTGCTAATAGCGGCAATGATATATTTTGCTCTTAGATTGGCGAATAAAAAAAACTGGAACTTTTTGAAACTGGGTTTATGGAGTTTTACATTTATGTTGCTTGGTTACAGCAGCTATTTTACCACTTTAATACGCAGCAATGCCGACACAGCCATTGATATGTACAACGTGGATAATCCCGTGAACCTTGTTGGCTACCTCGCCCGTGAACAGTATGGCGATGTTCCTTTGGTATCAGGACAAGATTTTACTGCACAACCAGAAGATCAGGCATATGTAGATACGTATATAAAAGGAAAAGATAAATATGTAAAAAATGGCCGTAAGGTAGAGACTACCTATGCTGATGAAGACGTGCATGTTTTTCCAAGGATGTGGGATCAAAGCAATGAGCAGGGACATGCGGACTACTACGCAAGTTTTGCAAATATTGGAAGAGACCCAAAAACAGGTGAATGGACCGATAAGCCAACCATGGCCGACAACATCAGTTTCTTTTTTCAATACCAGGTTGGATGGATGTACATGAGATATTTTATGTGGAATTTTGCAGGTAAGCAAAATGATATACAGGGTATCAACATGGGAAATGTGAGGGATGGTAACTGGAAAACCGGTATTTCTTTTTGGGATAATTTACGCTTAGGCAACCAGGCATACATGCCGGATAGCATGAAAAATAATAAAGCGAATAACAAATTGTTTGCGTTACCGCTTTTTTTGGGCATACTCGGTTTATTATATCAATATAAAAAAGATAAAAAAGATGGCCTTGTTGTAGGCTTGCTCTTTTTCTTTACGGGGTTTGCCATTGTTATGTATTTAAATATGCCGGGCAATCAGCCAAGAGAACGGGATTATGCATTTGTAGGTTCATTTTATGCATTCGCCATCTGGATTGGTTTGGGCGTATTGTATGTAAAAGAACTGCTACAGAAATATATGTCTGCCAATATTGCAAATTATGTTGCAGCCGGTATTTGTATTTTAGCCGTGCCGGTATTAATGGCCAGCCAGGAATGGGATGACCATGACCGTGGAAAAAAAGTTTTAGCCCGTGACCTTGCTATTGATTACCTCGAAAGCTGTGCTCCAAATGCAATACTGGTTACGTTTGGTGATAATTATACTTACCCATTGTGGTACGCCCAGGAAGTTCAGGGTATTCGAAGAGATATCCGGGTTATCAACTCCAGTTTATTGGGTACAGATTCATACATTAACCAACTGCGGTATAAAATAAATGAAAGCGCCCCGGTTGAAACAATATGGACGGCAGAACAGATAGAAGGCGCTAAAAGAGATTATATCTACTATGTTCCAAAAGCAGGTATCGACCCAAATCAATACATGGACCTGTACACAATGATGAAAGATTATGCGGGCAGCGATGCTCCTGATAAAACGGAACAAACAAGGGATGGCAGTGCTTTAAATGTATTTCCGAGCCGTAAGGTAACAGTGCCGGTTGATGTAAATTTTGTAAGATCGAATGGTACAGTTAATGCAGGTGACAGTGTGGTTAGTGAACTGAAAATTGACATCCCTGCAAGAACTGGCCTTCAAAAAGGAGAAACTGCTATTTTAAATATCATAGCCGCCAATAATTGGAAACGGCCCATCTACTTTACCAGCGATTATGGTGACCTTGGTTTTGGCCAATACCTTCGCCAGGATGGACTTACTTACCGCTTAGTACCAGTGCTTAATAAAGAAGTTAATGAAGATTGGGTGTACGACAAGATGATGAAAAAATTTGTATTTGGTAATGCGAATGTTTCCGGTGTTTATTTTGATGAAGAAAATCGCCGACACCTGAACAGCATTCGTTTAGCATACGCCAAAGCGGCTGGAAACTTAGCAGATAACGGCAAAAAAGAAGAAGCTAAAAAAATGCTGGCAAAATGTGATAATGGCATATTGCAGGAAAATATGCCTTACGGAATGGTGTCACGTTACCAGCAGCAGAATTATATATCGTACCAGTTTTTAGATGCGTGTTATAAAGCGGGTGATACGGTGTTGGCCGAAAAAGTAGCACGTAGTTTAAAGAAAGACCTTGAGCAACAAATTACCTACTACGATAACTTAGATGAAAACAGGAAAAGTCATTTTGATGGTGAACGGGGCGACATGGCGATTGTAGCTAATTTTTTAAGAGGTATTCAGCAAATGGAACAGTTTTATAAAATTCAAAACCAGGTGCCTGTAGAACTGCCTGCCACAATAAACAATACCACTACTCCCGCACTGAAATCAGATACCGGAAACAAATAAATTTCTTTCTAAATAAAAAAATCCTCCCGATGTAATTGGGGGGATTTTTTTATTTAACAACCGAACCAATCACTTCAATCGATTGTTTCGTAAATTGTGTACATCCATTATTTCTTAGACAAAGTAGAA
>JBGSIG010000898.1:0-2818 GCA_041742655.1 Ferruginibacter sp.
TTTTGGTTGGGAGTCGCAGCTTGATTATTCAACTTTTAAATAGTAATCTTATTGACGAATTTCAAATTTGTATTCACCCTGTTATCGAAGGGAAAGGAATACTGCTATTTGACCAAATCAAGAACAGGATTATGTTGAAACTTATTAAGACGAAATTACTAAGCTCAGGTGCAACAGTGTTTTATTATGAGCCGACACGGGAGAAAACAACGAATCGCTAGTCGATTAAGCAACAAAAGTTTCATTTCAAGCTCCTTACAGAACTGCAAGTGAATATCTCGATTTCATAACCATCGGGCTGCCGCTCTTTCTTAAAAATTAAAGAATAAGTACTAGCCGCTAAGCCGTTGAAGTATAAAAATTAAAACCGACTTAATCTCTCAACGGCAAAACCAAATAACCTGAATATTTTCTTCCCTTACTTTTATTATCTTGTAGCATGAAAAAAATATTGCTGACTGCGCTGCCCTTTGCACTTATTGTGTGCGGTTTTGGTATTAAAGAATCGCTTACTAAAAAAAGTACGTTGCTTAACCACATAGCCCTGCACATTTACGACCTGCAAAAAAGCACTGCGTTTTATGAACACATAGTACAACTGGATACTATTCCGGAACCTTTTCATGATGGCAAACATACCTGGTTTACAGTTGTTGGTAACAGCCACCTGCACCTGATAAGCGGGGCACCAAAAGAAACCACGCATGATAAGTTTACGCACCTTTGCTTTACAGTTCCGTCTATGTCTGAATTTATCAGCAGGTTAGATAAAGAGCATGTACCTTACGAAGACTGGGCCGGGGCAAAATCTTCGATCACTACAAGAGTGGATGGAATTAAGCAGATTTATTTCCAGGATCCGGATGGGTACTGGATAGAAATAAATGACGACTATAAATAAAAATCTGCAGCTGCAGGATTAATGCCCTTGCTTCTATTGGCACTTTTATTGACAGTTGAAACATTGCGAATATTTAACCTCAACATTTATATAAATGATTATTATGAAAAAAGTATTGATTGCACTGGACTACGAACCATCTGCGGAAAAAATAGCCCAAACCGGGAAAGCATTGGCAACTGGGTTGAATGCCAGTATTGTTTTACTGCACGTAGTTGCAGAGCCTACCTATTATTCTTCAATGGATTATTCGCCCATTATGGGATTCACAGGTTTTATGGATACGTTTAATGTTGGCATGTCTGCAGACATGTCAGAAAATATCAATAAACTGGGCCAGGAATTTTTAGATAAATCAAAGGCGCATTTAGGAGACGGTGCTATTGAAACAATAATTGCAGAAGGTAGTTTTGCCGAAACAATTGTTGAATGTGCGGAAAAGGCACAGGCCGATATGATTGTAATGGGATCGCACAACCGCAGGGGGCTCGACAAACTTTTGATGGAAAGTGTGGCTGAAAAAGTTATTCACTTAAGTAACGTGCCTGTTGTAGTAATTCCCATCAAAGATTAAGACGTATGCAATGAATATTTGAATTATTCTTCGGATACCTGATCTCGGGAAAATTATTTAATTGCCTTTTTTAACATTCACTAACAATATTTATATGAACAATTTTTTCAAAGCATTGATAGCCGGCTACGGAGCCAAAAAATTAGGTGGTGGCTGTATAAGCACCGTTATTGTTTTCGTCATTATCTGGTGGGCGCTTGGCCATTGCAGTTAGTGAGTTTTTTATTTGCCTTGATTAATAAATTTACCCGCCAAAAGATAATTAAAATGAAAGTAACTATCCATTTATTGGTGGCTGTTGTGTTTTTTTGTAACACCAGCTTTGGTCAAAAAATAACCGTTGCCACCTTTAACCTTCGTTTCGACAACCGGGGAGATACCGGAAATTTGTGGAAAGACCGCTCTCCGGCTGTGATAGACTTAATTCGTTTTCACGACTTTGATATTTTTGGTACGCAGGAAGCGCTAAAGAATCAACTGGACGATATTACAGCTGCCTTACCTGTCTACAGCCGCTATGGAGTTGGCCGCGATGATGGTAAAGATAAAGGCGAGCATGCTGTTATATTTTTTAAAAAAGACCTTTTTACATTGCTTAGCCAGGGAGATTTCTGGCTTTCCGAAACCCCCGATACTCCATCAATGGGTTGGGATGGCAAATGCTGTAAACGAATTTGCAGTTGGGTTTACCTGCAGGATAATAAAAGCAAAAAAAAGTTTTATTTTTTTAATGCACATTACGACCATGAAGGAGTGGTGGCAAGGGTTGAAAGCAGTAAACTAGTGCTAAAAAAAATAAAAGCAATAGCAGGCACGGCACCAGCAATTTTTTCCGGCGATCTTAATGGAAATCACGAAAGTGAATGGTACAAGGCCGTTGCAACATCCGGTTTTTTAAAAGACAGTTATAGTATGGTGCCCTACCCTTACGCCCTCAGCGGGTCTTTTAACGCATTCGGCAAAATGCTGCAACAAAATGATATTATCGATCACATTTTTGTAACCAGCCAATTTTCAGTTACCCGGTGGGGAGTACTAACGGATAGTTATCATGGCAAATACCCGTCGGACCATTTTCCGGTCGTTGCCGATGTGTTGTTGAAGTGATGGACTCTGCGGATTTGGTGAAGGCGAGTAGTGAGTGGTGAGTGCCAGACTTGCGATAACCCTATTCTTGACGGACAGGATATGCCATACTTCGCAATCGAGTAGGAAGCGTAGGATTATTTCCTACGCTGTCCTCTCACACCACCGTACGTGCCTTGCTGGCATACGGCGGTTTGTTAGAATAATGACAACTGCGTTTTCTTTAGCCGTGTATAAGTGTTGAGAAAACCATCGTA
>JBGSIG010000899.1:0-1676 GCA_041742655.1 Ferruginibacter sp.
ACCTCAATTGAGGATAGGTTCGGGTGCACAGGCTATGGCACTGTTGAATGTTGTACCTGTATGGTACGAGTTATGGCGGAATATAAATGGCTTTCCACCCGATTATTATCAACCGGCGATGAATAAAAAAACAGCCAAATGAAATCATTGATATTTTTTACAGCGCTATTATTTTATTGTAGCCTGGGTGTGCAGTCGCAGCCCATTGATACAACATTTACGCAGCAAGAGTTTTTTTCTGTGGTTTTAAAATATCATCCGGTCGCCAAACAGGCAGACATTAATATTGAAAAAGCCAATGCAGATTTGTTGATAGCCCGCGGTGGTTTTGATCCCCTTGCTTCCGCCCTTGTTGCCCAAAAAACTTTTGACGGAATAGACTATTATGAAACCGTTCAACCGGAATTGCGCATACCCACCTGGTATGGAGTAGAACTTGTGGTGGGTGCAGAATACCTGGCAGGCGACCGCACCAATAACGACCAAACATTGGGTGCCACAAGCTACGCCGGCGTGGTAATTCCAGTTGCAAAAAATCTGCTGATGGATAAAAGAAGGGCTGCGTTGCAAACTGCAAAAATATTTGTCAATTTATCTGAAGTAGAAAAAAGAAGTATACTGAACGACCTGTTGTTTGATGCTGCAAACGCCTATTGGCAATGGGCACTGCAATACGAGCAATACAAAGTTATTACCAATGCCATTGCTTTAAATGAAAAAAGGCTGGCACTAATAAGGACATCTTTTCGCCAGGGCGACAGGCCCGCTTTGGACACTATCGAGGCGCTTACTCAGTTACAAAGTTTTCAATATCAACAACAGGAGGCCCTGTTGGAATTTAATAATGCAGCACTAGACCTTTCTGTTTTTCTGTGGCAGCAGGATAATAAAAGTTATGCTCTGCCAACTAATGTTGTGCCTGCAAACTACTGGCTCACCGAAAATATAACAGAGAGCAAACTGCCGGTTCTTGATGACCTGCTTTTACAGGCAAATTTTTCACATCCCGATCTGTTGTTTTACAATTTTAAACTGGATGCATTGAATGTAGAAAAAAAACTAAAATTTCAGGAACTGCTGCCAAAGCTCGATTTTAAATATAATCAACTTGGCAAAGGGTATAATATTTTTACTGCAAAGTCCGGGCCCTTGTTCACCAACAATTTTAAGTACGGCGTTGTCTTTTCAATGCCGCTGCGGCTTTCGCAAGGCAGGGGTGAGTACCAAAAAGCAAAATTAAAAATAGCTGAGACATCACTCGAAAGGGATTTGAAGACGGCAATGGTTCAAAACAAAATAAAAAGCTATTTCAATAAACTGTTAGCCCTTCTTGCACAAACTGAAATTCTCGAGAAAGCCTTTCTTAATTTTGGTACATTGCAAAGAGGAGAAGAGCTGAAATTTTTCAATGGAGAAAGTTCCTTGTTTTTGGTGAATACCAGGGAAAACAAAACCCTGGAAGCCAGGCAAAAATTTTTAAAGACAAAAGCCGATTACTATAAAACCTTTAATTTATTGCAGTGGTCGGCTGGAATACTAAGGTAGATTAAAAAATCAACCGACGCTGTTTATTAACGTTACCCTATTTGCTTACCTTGCATCCGGTGAAATTCAACTTCTTTTGCCCGCCATTTTTTTATATTAATTCAGGATAACTTTAAGTAGACTTTCTTCAT
>JBGSIG010000900.1:0-12886 GCA_041742655.1 Ferruginibacter sp.
TATCATGATTTTTTAAGATATAACGGTATACTTTTGAAAATTCTTCAATAAACTTATTTGCCTCTGAATTTTCTTTAATAACAAGTGCAGATAATACATTGAGGTTATTAAAAAGAAAATGTGGATTTATCTGGCTTTTTACCAATTGTAATTCTGCCTGTGCTGAAATCCGTTTTAATTCTTCTGCTTCAATCCTTGTTGACCTGTATTCCTGGAAATAAAAAATAATGGTATTGATAAGATGATATAAGAGATTAACCAGCCACGCATAAATAAGGTTAAGCTTTAGCGGGGTTATATTTTGCTCAATAGAATAGGAGTGCATCAACATACCTACTGTTGCAACAATACCAAAAACTATAATGGTAGATAAAAAACTACCCACAATAAAAAAAATAACCGGAAACCTTGTTTTGCTTTTTTCAGGGTTGGCAATTTTTCGAATAAAAGGTTCTATTAACCGGTTACTTTCTAATATTAAAAAAGTAATGATAATAATTGTTAAAAAAGCATAATACCATGCAATATGAATATTGAAGTAATAGTATACTTTGCAAAACTCTGTATTGGCATACGTGTACAAACTCAGTAAAAAAGCAAAGACATACCTGTATTTATGCGTAAACATATTAGGTGAATTATAAAGCATCAACGGATTAACGTATCATTTGTTTACCGTTGATGCTTTACGTTATACTATTTTACAAAACAGTTTAAATTAATGTAGTTCATACAAGATACTTGCTTTTACGTTTTATTGCAACACTTTATCAATAATATGAATTACCCCATTGGTTGCAACAATGTCAGTGGCAGTAATGTTCGAGACAGCATTTGCACTTCCGGAAATCTTTACTGAAGGTGGGGTTAAACCAACGGTTAAAGTTGTTGCAGGATTAACGGTAGTGCCAGTAGTGCCGGCAACTAAATCGCTTGCAAAAATATTGGTACCAAACGCATGCGATGTAACAATTCCAGCGACGGCGTCAACAGGAGCTGCATCAATAGCTGCATCAGTGTCTAATCCTGCAGGAAATCCGGAATTTACCGGGGCAAATACTGTGAACTTACCAGGCCCACCAAGTACACCAGCAAGGCCAGCCCTTACAACAGCAGTTTTAAGTAAACTGAAATTAGGATTACCCACTACAATTTCTGTGATGGTTTGTGTTGGAGGAACCAATACACCGTTTATTACATGCACCACGCCATTGGATGCCATTAGATCGGCAGCTGTTACTTTTTTACCATTTACAAAAACTCCATTGGTGTTTTTTGATGCAAATAAACTTTTGCCATTTAATGTTGTTACCGCATCACTTACTGGTACATCGGCAGATGACACTTTTATACCCAACACATGATAGGTAAGGATAGGTGTAAGAACATTTGTAACGTCTGCGGACGATAATCCATCAATTACAGATTGGGTGAACCCAGCCGCAATGAAAGCTGCGTTGTCTGGGGCAAATACTGTCAAATTTTGTGTGGTGGATAAGACATCCACCAAACCTGCTTTTGAAACAGCAGATACCAGGATGCTCAAATTGGGATCGCTTTGCGCCAATTCTACAATATTGGGTGTGGCTGGTGGAGGTGCGGGATCATCCTTATCGCAGGAGCTGGTTGCTACAGTTAAAATGGTTCCTATTACAGCGAATTGGAACAGACGTTTAAATTTCAAGAGTGTTTTCATGTTTAATAGTTTTTATTATTTAATAATCTATCAACATGCCGTAAAGCAGTACGGATTTTATGATGGAGCGAATTGTAGGTTTATAGGGAGTGAACCGTTTTTTTTAAATAATCAATTGTATTGATTGGGCAGGATAAGATAAAAAAGCCCACTTTACAGCAGGCTTCAAAAATATCATGTATTCGGAATTATTTATTCCAACTCATTCCGCCATCTTTTTCATCTTTTAATTCAATTCCTAAAGCAGTAAGCTGATTCCTTATTTTATCAGAAGTAACATAATCTTTTTTCGCTTTAGCTTCTTTGCGGATATCAATGAGCAATTGCATTACACCCTCTAAAGCACCGCCATCATTTACAGCTATGGTCGTGAGGCCAAAAATATCTTCTAAATAAATTTTAAATTGTTGTTGAAGTAAACCCAGCGTTGCACCGGAAATAGCATTCAAAGCAATATGCCCGTCTTTTATTCCATTGATGACAGGAGCTAATTCAAACATATTGGCTAATACTTTAGCAGTGCTAAAATCGTCATCCATAAATTCGTCAAACTCATTTATCCATTGCAATACTTTGGCATCAAGGGCGGCATCTGTTGCTTTTTGTTCCGGATCTTCTTTTAATTTCTTCAAAACATCATATGCTTCCCATAATCTTTTCAGCGCTTTCTCACTTGCCTGTAATGCTTCACTGCTAAAATCTACCGGGCTGCGGTAATGACTTTGCAAAATAAAAAACCGCACCGTCATGGGCGAAAAAGCCTGCGTAAGCAATGGATGGTTTCCGCTAAACATTTCGGTAAGCTTAATTACGTTGTTATAGCTTTTGCCCATCTTTTTACCATTGATGGTAATCATATTATTATGAATCCAGTACCTCGCCGGGCTTTGATGATTGCAGATGGTACTCTGTGCAATTTCACTTTCATGATGTGGAAACTGCAAGTCCATGCCACCGCCGTGAATGTCAAATTCAGCACCTAAATATTTTGTGGCCATTGCAGAACATTCAATATGCCAGCCGGGAAAACCATCACCCCAGGGACTTTTCCAGCGCATGATGTGTTCAGGTGCGGCAGATTTCCACAAGGCAAAATCTGCCCGGTCTCTTTTTTCTGCCTGCCCATCCAGCTCCCTTGTTGTTTCTAAAAGGTCATCAATGATCCGGCCACTCAGTTTACCATAATCGTGCGAAGCGGCATACTTTTTTACATCAAAATAAACAGAACCATTTACTTCATATGCATAGCCTTCTTGTATGATTTTTTCGATCATGTTTAACTGCTCCACAATATGCCCGGTGGCGGTCGGTTCAATGCTTGGCTCAATGCAATTGAACTGCAACATGGCCCAATGAAAAAGATTGGTGTATTTCTGCACCAGTTCCATAGGCTCTAATTTTTCCAATATCGCCTTCTTCCCAACCTTATCTTCTGCATCTTTTCCTTCTTCTTCAAAATGGCCGGCATCAGTTATGTTACGCACATAGCGAACTTTATATCCGTAATAGGTAAGGTATCTAAATATAAAATCGAAAGTAATATAAGGCCGGGCATGCCCTAAATGGCTTTCCCCACTTACAGTAGGTCCGCAAACATACATGCCAACATGGCCAGGGGTTACGGGGGTAAATTCTTCTTTTTTACGTGAATAGGAATTATAAACTTTTAGACTCATTATCTTAGGTTGGTTAATTACTGGCCGAGACGGCGGAACAGCAAATTTATTTTTGATTTATTTTACGGGTATGTTGTTTTCCAAATTCAATATCATTTTTACGCTCTGCATTTGTGTAAAGTCATCTTACCGGTTTTTTCGGAAATGAGTTGTACAACAAACAAAAATAATTAAATGGATATGTAATTTCAGCAAAGATATCATGCTGTGCAGCAAACACAACAACTGCGGAAAACAAATAAACTCTTATTGATTAAGATGCGCATCGAAATCAAATATAATAAAAAATAGCAATTACTTATCCCGAAAATAGCTTATATCGGCAATAACAGGAAAATGGTCGCTTAGTTTTTTTGATATTCGAACAAACTGGTCGACCTGGTATTGAGGGCTTACAAAAATATTATCAATACGGAGTGTTGGCGCAATACTACCATATGTTCTACCCAAACCAACACCCTTTTTTTCAAACGCATTTTGCAAACCATTACCAATTTTTTCGTAGGCGTAAGAATTAGGAACATCGTTAAAATCGCCGCACACTACAACGGGGTATGGACTTTTATTAATTTCTTCCTTTATCCTGTCGGCCTGGTCTTGCCTGCGTAAAAAGCCTGTTTTGAATTTGCCAATAATACTTTTCGATTTTTGTATATCTTTTTCAGGATCAACAAAAGGATTGTCGATGTATTTTAAATTATCGTTGGTAAACTTTAATGATTGCAAATGAATATTGAATACACGTATTGTATCAGCATCTTTTACAATATCCACATACTGAAAAATGGCATTGTAATCGTTGGGGTAAGTGGTAATGGTATGCCTGTTTATGATAGGGTATTTGGAAAAAATGATGATGCCAAAATGCTGGCTGTTAAGAAAATTCTCTTTCCAGTTATAACTGTAATATTCGTCCAAAAAATCCAGGGAATCCTCAAAATCGGCAATGGAGTAGAAGCTGTATTTACGGTAGTAGTTATTGTTAAGATCAACAACGCTGTCCCCGGCTACCATTTCCTGGAAACAGGCAATATCAGGCTGATACAGGTTGATAAGGTCAATCATATTATTATGAACAGAAGGATCCTTTTTATAGTTTAAGATATCAAACTGGGCTACATTCCAACTCATTATTCTTACGGCTTCTTTTTGTTTTTGAAGTGTAAATTCACCAGATATTCTTAAAGGAATTATTTTAGTAACAGGCCGCCAGCCGGCAATTATTACAATAATAAATAACAGCGACCATTTTGATTTTACGAACAACCAAAAAATAAAAAAAATAAACAATATTATCAACAGATAAAAAACAGCCATAGCAAAAAGGCCCACAAACCAGGTTTGTTTTGTAGCTATCAGCGGGGCATAGCAGCCCAATAAAAACAGCGCCGCCACAGCAATATTTATTAAAATAAAAACCTTTTTGGTTAGTATGCGAATGAACGATCCTGGCATTTGATAAAGATACTGTTTGCCGTTTAAATTAAATTATCGGAAAAAAATTGCAGCATCAATGGGGGAGAAATTAACAATAACGAAAGATCGAAAAGGTATGGGGGTAAAATCAGTTGAACTACAAGTCTTCCTCAGCGGCTCTTTTTAAAATATTCTTTTCTTCGTCTGTTAATAAATGATATCCTTTTTGATTTATCTTATCCAGTATTTCGTCTACGCGTTGAGGTGTTATGTTGGCAGTTTTCTTATAGGGTTTTCGGCCCTCGGTGTTGTAAAAAACTTTTTCCTTTATGTTACCCGCATCTCCTTTTTTGTCTGGATTAAAAAGATTCATAAACCAGTTGTATAAATTATTCATCCATATGCTTCCGTCAATATCCTTGCGGAGTAAATAAATGAATAAAAAGCCTGATACCGCACCACCTAAATGCGATAGACTATAAGCAGCATTTCCCGAAGCAATGCCGGTAAAATCTATCAAAATGTAAATTAGCGTAAGCACCCAAATTGGTATACCGCCACCTAAATTTCTAAAAAACCGAAAATCTGGTGCAAGTGTGGTGGTAGCTACCGCCACGGCCATTGTTGCCGCATTACCGCCTAATAAAAAAGCGCCGCTAACCGATGGCCTCAGCGAGGGTATCATGTAGTTTGCGGCAATAAAAACCAATGCTCCCGCAAAGCCGCCGTAAATATATACTGGTATTAATTTTTTATTGCCGGTAAGTTCTTGAAAAATAAAACCAAAAGCCCAAAGCCATAACATATTGCTTAGTATCTGCAACACGCCGGTGTGGCTAAACATATAAGTCAAAATGGTCCAGGGTCGTTCGCTTAGCCGGGTGAGTTGCGCCGGCATTTGAAAATATTGCATTGCCTCTGTAAAGAATACGGCCTCACTTTTTTGAAAATAGAAATAAACAACTTTAATGACCAGTAGTAATAAAAAGAAGATGACATTGATGGTAAATAATCCCATCAGAGCATTGCCATCCTGCCCAAGTGTTAACCTGCGCCTTGGTTGCCTGAAATCCGAATATCTGTCTGATTCTCCCATTGTGAAGTTGTGTTACAAATTTACAACCGCTGTTTCAAAAATATTGTTAACTGTTAATAAAACGTTTTTCGGTTTGTTTTGTTCCAGAAATAGATAAGTAAAAAACCAACAAGGGCTCCACCGAGATGCGCAAAATGACCAACATTGTCCCCGGCAATTTGGCGAACGCCCATAAATAAATCAATAAGGATGAAAAAAGGAATTACGATTTTTGCCTTTATAGGGATTGGTATGAACATTATGAACATTTCGGTATTAGGGAAAAGATAGGCATAAGCTGCCATCACACCCATTATAGCCCCCGATGCGCCAATTACACTGTATTGTTCCTTGTATGCCGCAATTAAATCCTGTGTTGGCATACCGTTCGCCATGCCCTCTACCGATTTGGAAAATTGATCGGCACTAAAAGGAACCGTTAATTGTATCACAATACCGGCGCCTATACCGCAGATAAGGTAAAAAAGTAAAAATCGTTTTGAGCCCAGATGGCGCTCCAGCACCGTGCCAAACATCCAAAGGGTAAACATATTAAATAGAATATGTCCTAAACCATTGGGGTCGTGCAAAAACATATTGGTTATAAACTGGTGTGGGTAAAATAGTGATGAATTATAATAGTGCAATGCACCCCATTCAGTAATATTAAATGGGGTTATTATTCGCTGGGCTAAGTAAACCAACACATTAATGATAAGCAGGTTGAATACGATAGGGCTATCCCTTTGCAGAGAATTATTATAATTAAATGACATAGTTCAAAGTTAATAGTTAATTTTTCAACTTAAGCAACACCACACACTCTATATGGTGTGTATGTGGAAACATATCTACCGGTTGTATTTTTTCTACAGAATATTTTTCAGCCAGCAATGCAATATCCCTTGCCTGGGTTGCGGTGTTGCAGCTTACATAAACAATTGCCGGGGCAGCAATTTCCAACAGTTTGGTGATTAATTTTTCGTGCATACCTGCACGGGGAGGATCGGTTATCACTACATCCGGACTGCCGTGCTGCTCAAAAAATGCATCATCACAAATTTTTATTACATCGCCTGCAAAAAATTCAGCATGTTTTATATTGTTAAGCGCCGCATTTTCTTTGGCATCTTCAATTGCTTCGGTAATCGTTTCTACTCCAATAATTTTTTTTGCAAGTTCACTTAAAAAAATACCAATGCTGCCTGTGCCGCAATACAAGTCGTACACAATCTCGTTACCGGTTAATTGTGCAAAACCTTTTGCAATGGTATATAATTTTTCCGCTTGTTTGGTATTGGTTTGAAAAAAAGATTTTGGGCCAATTTTAAATTTAAAATTACCCAGTTGTTCTGTTACGAACCCTTTACCATAATAAACCTGAGGCGAAAGGTCGTAGATAGTATCATTCCATTTTGTATTGATGGTGTACAATAAGGTGGTAATGGACGGAACTTTTTGTAGTAAATGGCCCAACAGCTTTTTTGTTTTTTCCTTTTCTTCAAACCCCAAACAAATATTTACCATTAGTTCGCCTGTGGTACAATAGCGAATAATGATGTTACGGAGCCAGCCCGTATGTTGCTTAATATCGTAAAATGAGTAATTGTTTTGTTTGGCAAAATTCCTGATAGTATTGCGGATGGAATTATTTAAGTCGTCCATCAGGTAGCAGGTTTCAATATCAATGATCTTATCAAAAATGCGGGGAACATGAAACCCTAAAGCCCCCTCGCTGCCCAAAGGAGGATTTTCTGACCCTTCAATTTCAGGGAAATTTTCTGAATTATCAGACCGCAAAACCCCCCCTTTGGGCGGCGGCGGAGCTGCCTTTATTTCCTCTGCAGTCAAATAGCGTTTGTTGCTAAATGTAAATTCTAATTTATTTCTGTAATGAATGGTATCCTCGCCGCCAACGATGGGCATTATCTCCGGCAGATCTACTTTACCTATCCGCTTTAAATTTTGAGCAACTTCCTGTTGTTTATAAAACAATTGCTTTTCGTAAGGCAGCATTTGCCATTTGCAGCCGCCACAAAGCCCAAAATGCTGACAAAAAGGGGTAGTTCTTTCAGCAGAATATTCGTGTATATGTGTAGCTTTTCCTTCGCCCCAATCTTTTTTATTTGTGCTGATAAAAACATCCACAATATCGCCCGGTACTGCCCCTTCAATAAAAAACACTTTACCATCCTGCCTTGCTACAGATTTGCCCTCAGCGGCGTAACCGGTAACCAATACTTTTTCTAATAAATATTTTTTTCTTTTCACGGTTGCAAAAGTAACCCCGATTTTTGTTTTTGTAAAAGATAATGCAGCTCCGTCTTTTTTGTTAACAATATGCAATCTCTGTATCCACATGCTGTTATGCTGCTCAATAACCATCCATTTTAGATACTTTTGTAACACTTATTATTATATTTAATGAAACAATATCTTATTATCCTGGTGGCAATGATTTGCTTCAACCAGGTGCATTCCCAAAGCTATAAAGTAACACTCCAGGCGAGCCAATATAAATCAGGCATTGCCTATCTCACCTATCACATGGGTAAAAACCTCAATGTAGAAGATTCTGCAGCTGTGAATAGTAATGGGGTTGCTATTTTTTCCGGCGAAAAAAAATTGCAACCGGGCATATACGCCATGGTGTTGCCAGGTAAAACCAAAACCGTTGATTTTTTGGTTGACAAACAACAGGTGATTAGTATTAAAATTGATACGACTGATTTGGTAAATAAGACAGTGGTAACAGGATCGCCTGCCAATTTATTGTTGCAGCAATACCAAAAAACTATTGCGGCCAAAGCGCCATTGCTCGACGCGGAAAGGCTTGCCTATACTACATCCAAAACAAAAGTTGATTCAGCACTGCACCAGGCTAATTATACAAGGATAAACAACGAGTTAAACAACTATAGAGAAAACATTATTAAAACCCAGCCAACATCAATGATGGCCGCTTTGTTAAATGCCATGAAAGATCCTGTTGTGCTAAATAATAATCCGGTAACGCACAACGACTCTTTGCAGAATTATTATTATTACAAAACGCATTACTGGGATGGTGTAACCTTTATGGATGACCGCATTATTCGCACACCGTTTTTTTTACCCCGGTTAGAAAGATATTACAACGAGTTGGTTACACCTCAAGCAGACAGCATTATCAAAGAAGCCGATTACCAGTTGTTGTTGGCAAGAAGCAGCCCGGAGATGTACAAGTTTTTATTAAACTGGTTTACGGATGAATATATTAACCCAAAATACATGGGGCAGGATGCAGTGTTTGTGCACCTGTTTGAAAAATATCATAGCAAAGGTGCCAGCGCCTGGTTAAATGAAAAGCAAATTGAAAGCATTAACCGCCGTGCTTATATGTTGATGGCTAACCTAATTGGCGCAAGGGCAGCCGACCTTGAAATGCTTGACACTACAGGAAAGCCGGCACCGCTTTACGGAGTAAACGCAGATTATACAGTAGTTGTTTTTTGGGACCCAACCTGTGGCCACTGCAAAGAAGAATTGCCAAGGATTGACTCAGTTTACCAGCAAAAATGGAAACAGCACAATGTAAAAATATATGCTGTTTTATCAGCAGATAGCAAGGAAGATCTTAAAGCGGAATGGTTAAAATATATACAGCAGCACAATCTTGGCGAATGGGTAAACGTTTATCAAACAAAAGAAATAGAAGCAGCCACTTTAGCGGCACAAAAACCAGGTTACCGCCAGTTGTATGATATTACCCTTACCCCCACCATTTACCTGTTGGATAAAGAAAAAAACATCATTGCAAAAAAATTAACCTGGCAACAACTCGACGAACTGTTGCAGGTAAAATGGGCAACAAAAACCAACTAAAGATAAACAGGTAATAATGAAGAAAATGTATTTACTGCTTGCGCTCACCCTCGGCGCAACAAGCCTTTTTTCTCAAACAATATTTACTTACGGTAATACGCCGGTAACAAAGCAAGAGTTTTTACGTGCCTATAATAAAAACAAAACGCCTGTTACCGACAATGAAAAAGCATTGCGTGAATACCTTGAATTATACTCAAAATTTAAATTGAAAGTGAAGGCTGCGTATGCTTTACGGCTTGACACATTGCAACAGCTAAAGTTCGATATGCAAAGCTTCAGCAGCCAGGTAGAGGAGGGGTATATGAATGATGAAAAAAGAACCATTGAACTATTGGATGAAGCAATAGAGCGTGGTAAAAAAGATATTCATCTAATTCATTTTTATGCACCGCTAACTGCAGGCGCCGGAAATGCTGATTCGTTAAAAGCATATGGGGCAATGGATGAAATAGTAAAATTATTACAGAAGGGAGATATAAATTATTCGGCGATAAGCCAGCAGGTAAGCGGAAAGTATGTACCTGTTACCGGAAATGATATTGGCTATGTCACTGTTTTTTCGTTGCCATACGCAATGGAAAATTTGGTATACGGTGTAAGGCCTGGCGGAGTTACTACTGTATATCGTTCAAAAAATGGATTGCACGTTTTTAAAAATGCAGGTGAAAGAAAAAGTGCAGGTAAATGGAAAATTGCACAAATATTATTTGCCATACCGCCCGATGCAAGTTCTGCTCAAATAAAACAAATAGAAACAAAAGCAGATTCTGTGTGTACTCTTTTACTTGCCGGGGCCGATTTTGCAACAATGGCGAAACAGTTTAGCGAAGATAGGCTTACAGCGCTTAACGGCGGCGAAATGGCTGAGTTCGGCACAGGAAAATTTGATAAGGATTTTGAAGTTCGGGTATTTCAATTGCAAAAGGACGGGGATATTTCAAAGCCAATTTATACAGGCGACGCCTACCATATTGTCAAGCGATTGCAACAAAAAGAAATGCCAACCGATAAAACTGATGAGGCATTTGTATATGAACTAAAACAAAAGATTTCAAAAGACACCAGGATCAACAGCGCTAAAGAAAGCTTTATTAAAGAGATTACCATCAAGACAGGGTATAGAAGAAATTTGGTTGTTAGGAATTCAGATCTTTTTAGATATGCAGACAGTGTAACTGCACATAAAAAGGTAGGCCATTTCGCTATCAACAGTAAGGTTGTTTTTTTCTTTACAAAGAAGAACTTTAAAGTAATAGAATGGTTAAATTTTGTAAAAGATTATAAACTAAATGCCGATGTATACAAGGGTGAAACAAATGCATGGCTGTTGGATAAATTTATTTCAACATCTATATTGGAATACTATCGTAACCATTTAAGTGAATTTAACGATGACTTTAATTACCAGATGAAGGAATTCAAAGAAGGCAATATGCTTTTCGAAGTAATGGAAAGAAAGGTTTGGGGCGAAGCGTCGAACGACAGCGTAGGATTAAAAAAGTATTATGATGCACATATAACAAATTACAAGTGGGATGAAAGTGCCGATATTTTATTATTTAATTGCAGCGATGCAAAGGCGGCAGCGGCAGCCATTGAGGCACTAAACAACGACAGAGACTGGAAGCTGATTGCCGAACAAAGTGAGGGAAGAATTCAATCGGATTCAGGCAGGTACGAGTTAACACAACTACAGTTGCCAATGGATAACAAAATCGTAGAAGGACTCATTTCTTCGCCGGTGGTAAATAGTACCGATAACACCGCCAGTTTTGTGAAAGTGATCCGGCTTTTTCCTGCAGGCCAGCAACGAAGTTTTAGTGACGCAAGAGGGTTGGTGATAAATGACTATCAAAATTATCTTGAAGAAAAATGGGTAGAAGAATTAAAAAAAATGTATCCTGTAAAAGTGAATGAAGCGGTTTTTCAATCTTTGCTGCAGTAAAAATTACCAATCGTTTGCAAGAGATAGTTGCCAGAACTTGTACTGCATCATTTAATTTCCTACTCGCCGGGAAGGAACATTTTTCTTAGATTTACAATATTCTTTGCCACTAAATCCATCGTAATAGTGCCGCTGCGGGGCCTGTCTAAATCAAGTATGAGGTAGATGGTTATAGAAATCATTAATACAAATCCGGCTACAATAATTAAATCTGGCTTTATACTGGCTGAATATCCAAGCATGAAAGCGGATGTGAAGCAGAGAAGAAATAATACATAAATAATAAGTTCAGGCACCTTTTCCAGGTTTGCAGCATTTCGGGTACTAACAATATCAATCATTGCATTTAATGCCGGAATCATTTGAGAGGTGCGGGCAAAATTTGATTGGTCCTGGCCAATACTAGTAGCCCGGTTCCACAACAATTGCTGTATGGCATAACTGTTCTCGAGCGATTTGTAGATTCTTGCGGTATCTCGCCCAGCTTCAGAAAATTCAATTCTTGATTCTACATAAGTTTTAAAATCGTGTCTGAAAGCTTTGCGGATACTATCCGGATACAAGTCGGCTCTTAGTATCGCAGTACCTATATAATTTCCCTCCTGTATAATTACCTTTAGTCTGTAGTCGTGTTTTTCGCTGCTCATGCCAAAAGTGAATGAAAGAAGTAGTGCCAGTAAACCTAACAAAGATCCTTCTGCTGCACCGAAACTCCTGCCGTCAAATTTTTTGTGCTTCATCACAAAAATTTTCTTCACCCTGAAACCAGCATAAAAGAAGACCAGCATTATAACTATCATAGCCACAGCAATTGCAAGTGAAGAAAATTGCATCAGGAAGGTTTGCTTAATCATATAAGGCATTAATATTTATTGCTGAAAGCTTGATACAAAGTAATACTGTTTTATTTGAAAATCTCACAGATTCATTTTGGTTTAGTTCATTGGAGGTATTTGGAAAGTAAGGTAATTTGCCCGAGGTGATAAGCATAGTGTTGGACCACACCATGCACATGCACATAATAGGTCATTTTGTTGTTGGGATAAATTTTCGAAAAATCCTCTACCTTAAAATCCTGTAGAAAATTAAGCCATTGAATTTGGGAGTCCTCCAATTTGGTTATAGTTTTTTTCAAGGCAGAAGCTGAATTGTCTGCAATGGGTTCAAAATAACTATTAGCCGGAGTAATAATTACGTTACCCTGTACCCGC